>JAZFYO010000353.1:0-7984 GCA_036443615.1 Binatia bacterium
TCCGAAACCCCATAGGTACGGATAATTTCCCGCTTTACCTCTTGAGAGACTGCTAAGATCTTCCGATAAGACTGTGGGCGAAATTGAAGAGCCTCAACCGCAAGGACACTGCGGTGATAGAGACTAAATCGATGCCAGAGCCGACGCAGGACCCCTTCTCCCTCTCTCATCTTTTCCAGGAATACTCGATGAGACCCACCACCGCTCCGCAGGACATCCTGCGAAACCATCCTCCCAAAACTCACCAACACGTCACATCCGTGAGGGAGAATTGCCTTCGGACCAAGGAAGGCGAAGCTCAGGAGCTGGGCCGTTCTACCGAAGTGGAAATATGGAACCCTGTGTACGTGTGTTGCTAGAGGTGGCGGGACTCGAAACTCTCCGCAAAAGAGGTGCACCTCATGCCCCAGATCTCTAAGGCCCTCTGCGGTGAGATAAAAGTCTCTCTCCGTCCCTCCCCCGAGATCGAGCCTCTTATGGGCCAGAGCGATCTTCATCCCACTGCAAAATCAATCGATGCTTAATCAAGCACGAACTTTTTGACACGGCGGATCCCCCTTCTGTGGAGGAGGTACTCGACCAGCGTGTAAAGGACATCAAGGCCATACCGCCAAACATTCACGTAACTTCGCTCGGAACCGTAGTGGGTGGGGATTGGTCTCTCGACGACGCGAAGCCCTTTGAGCTTGAACTGGACCAGGATTTCCGTATCGAAATGGTAGTAATCCGAGCATGAATCAAACGGTATCTGTTTAAGGGCTGCACAGCTAAAGACACGGAACCCGGAGTGGTACTCCGAGAGGTTCCAATCCAGGACGTAATTCTGGACGGCAGTCAAAAACTTGTTGCCCAGAAACCGGTGGAGCGGCATTCCCCCCCTTAGGGGAAGACCTGCGATTCGCGAACCGAAGACCATGTCGGCCTCGTCATCCTCGAGGGGCTCGAGAAGATAAGATATTTTTTCGGGGGCGTACTGGGCGTCCCCGTGAAGCATCACCACCACGTCGTAACCCCTTTCAATGGCATACCGATAGGCTACCTTTTGGCTTCCACCGTATCCAAGGTTGGTCTCGTTCTTGTAGATATTCAGATTGTGCATGCCCTTCTCGTTTTTGTATCCCACACCAATGAGATACGTATTGTCCGGGCTCGCATTATCAACGATGAAGATCTCCATGACCCTTGACTTGACGTCCTCTGGGATCCGATCCAAAACGATCGGCAGTGTATGGCCCGCATTATAGGTCGGGATGTAGATGGCAATTTTGAGGACTGCAGGAGAAGGGCTCATTATTCTCTCGCCTCGGCAAAGTCAGAATCGATCAAAGAAGGCCCGTAGCCTATCGATCATGAAATCCAGCATCTCCGGAGTAAGACCGGGGTAGACCCCGATAAAGAAGGTATCCTTCATGATGATGTCGGATTGACTAAGGTCTCTAGGGACACGGCAACGGATCTTGGCGTAACCAGGGTGCCGCAGGATGTTGCCGCCAAACACGCTACGTGTTTCGATATTGGCTGCCTCTAACCACTGGACCAGTTCCCGTTTAGAAACAGCTTCTTTCGCAGTGATGGGAAACCCAAACCATGATGGATTCGAGCGCGAGTCCAACTTGGGCAAGATAATGAAATCCTGATATGGCTCCATTGAACGATAAAGCTTCCAAAAGTTTTGCCGGCGTCTCTCGGTAAATTCCGGGATTCGTTCGGCCTGGGCGACACCGATAGCCGCCTGGAGATCTGTAGGTTTGAGATTGTAACCGATATGGGAATAGATATACTTGTGGTCATATCCCTCTGGTAGACTCCCCAACTGCCAGCCAAAGCGCTTTGTGCAGGTATTGGACTCGCCCGGAGCGCACCAGCAGTTCCTCCCCCAATCACGCAGGGAGCGGGCGATCTTGGAAAACCTGACTTTGTTCATGATCATTCCACCCCCCTCTCCCAGTGTAATGTGATGGGCGGGGAAAAAACTCAAAGTACCGATATCCCCGAAGGTTCCGACTAACCTCCCGCGGAAGGTCGATCCCAGTGCATCACAGGTGTCTTCAATAAAGAAAAGACGGTGGCGGCGCACGATATCATCAATGATGTCTAGGTCACATGGATTTCCTAACGTGTGGGGAACGATGATGGCACGAGTGCGGGGAGAAATTGCCTCTTCGATGAGATTCGGGTTGATGTTATAGGTCCCCACCTCGGCATCGACAAACACAGGGATCAATCCGTTTTGGATGATAGGGGCTAGGGTGCTCGGGAAGGTCACTGCTGGAGTAATCACCTCATCTCCTTCTTCGAGATGACCTTCCAACTCATGGGACATCAAGGACCCGACGGCAAGCAGGTTAGCGGATGAGCCCGAGTTCGCCAAGATAAAATCACGGGCTCCAAAGAGGTTTCTCATCTTGTTTTCAAATAGATCCCCGTAGGGACCGAGGGTCAACCAGAAATCAAGGGCGCTATCGACTAGACTGACCATCTCGTGCGCGCCAAACACCCTCCCTGCGTAAGATATAGGGGTCTTAAATGGGACAAACTTTTTCTCTTCATGGACCAACTTGTAATATTCCCGGACCCGGTCGAAAATCTCACTGGCAACGCGTGCCGGCTCTCCGCTCCGCTCTTTTTTAGAGTAGGTGATCTGGGAATCGCCCCGCCACTTCCTGCGAAGACGCTTCAGTGCCTCTTCCAGGGGCATTGCCTCCGTACCCAATAGCTGACTCAGTTTTTCGATCTTCAGGCCTCCTCGAAGGGGGCGTTGGGCACGCTGCTTCAGATCGGCAGTGGGGACAGGCGTGATCATCTCAGGATCCAGTCCAAATGCCCTCGCCAGGGCCTTGCCAAACTCGGAGCGGGAGAGCAGGTCCTTACCCACAACGTTCACTATCCCCCGAGTATCTTGCTGGACCAAACGGATACTGGCCTCGGCGAGGAAATCCACCAGGGTTGGGTTGCCTATTTGATCTTCGGGCACCTGCATCGGAATTCCACTCTGAAGTTTCTGGTAGACCTGCATGGCGAAATTCTTCGACCTTCGGTCCCATCCATAGATGACAGTGGTGCGCAGGATCAGATAGTCTTCCAGAATTTTCTGAACGACCGTCTCGCCCTCTAGCTTGCTCTTCCCATAGATACTCACAGGACAGGGCTCAGCCTGTTCATCGTAAGGACCGTCCTTGCCATCAAAGATATAGTCCGTTGAGTAGAGGATCAATTTGGCCCGGCAATGGGCGGCTTCATTTGCGACATTTTTTATACCCTCTGCGTTAATCCGGAAAGCCTCCTCAGGATGATCCTCACAGAAGTCTACATGGGTCAAAGCAGCCGTTAAAAAAACGGTCTGGGGTTGTATTAGCCGGAAATAATCACGGACGGCAAAGGTGTCGGCGATGTCCAGGGGAGTCAATCTATCGCCGGGATGAGTCGCGTAGGTCCCAGCAACCTCGTACTGGTTAATTTCCAGTACCCGCATGAGGACCTGGCCGAGGAGCCCCGATGCACCGATAACCGCGGCCTTCTGGCTACTCATGCTTGAGGTTCCAATCGTAGGGAATCCTATCGGAGAAAGGGTCTAATCGCACTATCTCGGATGGATCGTGAGGATCCGTGGAACAATTGGCCACTACGGCAGGCTGGACCCCAAGGCCCTTAAACCCATTCCATACATTTGGCGGAACAGTTATCAGGCAGTAGCTATCTTCACCACTGAAGATCTCCTGAAGCTCTCCCCTGGTGGGCGATTGTTCACGTTCATCGTACAGAACCAGTTTGATCCTTCCCGTGATTACGGCGTAATTCAAGGTCATCACCTTGTGAAGGTGCCATCCCTTGACGACACCGGGATAGACCAAGGAAAAATAGATCTCGCCGAACCTCTCAAACCACGGATCATCCCGTCTGAGCATCTGCATCACCTTACCCCGCTCATCCGGGATCTGCTTTAAGGGACGGAGAGAGACCCCCTGAATCATTGACGGATTATCCCAGCAAAATCTTTCCGATACCAGGCTATCGCAAAGACCTTCTTACTTTCCCGATTACCACTCATCGTGCTTTGTGAGACAACCAGCCGGCTCGACCGCTGGCCCAATCCCGATTCAGGGCCTCTAAATCCCTATACGTGTCCATACACCGCCAGTAGCCAGCATGCTTGTAGACTGCTAATTGGTTATCCCTGGCCAATCTCTCAAGAGGTTCCTTCTCCAGAACGCATTCCTCATCCAGGTAGTCAAAAAACTTTCTTTGAAAAACAAAAAAACCTCCGTTAATCCATCCCTGTTCAATCTGGGGTTTCTCGCTAAAATCCCTGACGAGGTCTCCATCCACTGACAACTCCCCGAACCTGGCGACGGGCCGAACTCCCGTCACGGTAGCGATCTTCCCCTTTTCTCTATGAAATGTTATCAATTCCTTGATGTTGATGTTGGCAAGCCCATCACCATACGTCATGATAAAGGTGTCACCATCGATGTATTTTTCAATCTTCTTGATACGCCCTCCGGTCATGGTCTGATTACCGGTTTCGGCCAAGGTCACCTGCCACCCACTTTCATCATGAAAGAGCGAATGGCGCGTGATTTCTTTCGTCCCCAGGCAAATGGTAAAATCGCTGTTTACGATATCGTATTCCAGAAAATAGTTCTTGATAACTTCTCCCTTGTAGCCCAGGCACAAGATGAAGTCTTTACACCCATAATGGGAATATAACCTCATAATATGCCAGAGGATTGGCTTATCTCCAATCATGATCATCGGCTTAGGCCTAAACTCGGTTTCTTCCCTTAGTCTGGTACCCAGGCCTCCACAAAGAATTACGGTCTTCACCTGTCAACTCCTATCGCCTTGCCTCGAATCAGAACAAGCCGGGCGTTGCCGCCCTGCCCGGCCCCCCTACTCTTGAGAAGCGGGGCCGGGAGGATTCCGCTTCGGGCATCGATCTCTTGCCAATCCCTTTCACTCATAATGAAATAGTTGCCCGTAGATCGCAACCTCTCTGCCATTTCCTCAGGTGTACACTGCAGCGCAGGGATGCTCTTGCCGCGATAAAAAACCACCGGGCCCGGATCAAACGCCCCACTACAGAGATAAACCTGCTCCCTTTCAATCCTCCGGTTCACTTCCCGCATGAAAGGACCGTAGCTCCTAGCCTCGGCGATAGAGGGAATCGAAATACCTTGGGCGAAAAGACTGGAGACAAGTGAAATCAGCGCCAACCTGGTTGGCAGAGTATGGATACTATAAGTCCAGAGACTGCGGCTCAGGGAGATCCAGAGCAGGGAGGATATAAACAAAAAGAGGCTAAAAAGGCCTCCCGCTCGAACCAATCCTTCCTTGACGATTATGAGATTGGCCTGATCTCTTGGCTTCAATTCCGGCACAAAAGCAGAGATTAACCAAGTCGACTCTCCGTCCCACATCCCTCTCAGAGTCGAGACCAGGAAAATCACACCGACCGCGAGCGAGGCTGCTCCCAATAGCCGAAGCCCGATTTTCTCGCCCTTTCCAGTTCCTATCGATTTCTGAAACCATATCGCAACGAGGAGCGAAAGCGGAGGATAAAGGGGAAGAATATAAGGGGGCCGCTTTCCTGCTGAAAGGGAAAAGAAGACAAAGACAACTATCACCCACACGGCAAGAAAGAGAGAACCCTCATCAGAAAATCTCCTGCCCTTGAACCATTCCACGACCATGAAGGGCAAGAAGATGCTCCACGGCAGGCCAGCCGAAAAGAGATACGGGAAATAGTAATAAACGGGCTTCTGATGTCCGGCGCCGCCTTTCCCATAAGTAAAAAACCGACCCAGGTTCTCGTGCAAAATTTGCCGGTTGAAAAACTCCTCCCCACCTTCCACCAGTGCCAAGGCATACCAGCCCAGGGCTACCATGACCGTAAGGATCGCACCTCTGTGAAAACAAAGGCTGTACAGATAATCCCACCTCTTTCGCAGCCCAAGAAAACAAAAGATAATCATACCAGACAGGATCAGGCTGACCGGACCCTTAGCGAGCACACCCAGTCCAAGGATCAGGTAGAACAGGTAGGTCCAAACGCCCCCCGTCAAATAACCCCGGTAGATCGCAAAGAATAAAACCAGGGAAAGGGTAACAAACAACGTAAGGGTCATATCGACACGGGCCGCGATCGCCAAGCGCTGGTAGTCCAACGAGGTAGCAAGGATCACGGCTCCTAAAAGACCAATCTCCGGACCGAGGAGATTACGGCCGAGAAAGTAAACGGCCAGGATTCCGAGTGTGGCAAGCAGCGCAGAGGGAAAACGGACAGTGGCCTCGGTTACCTCACCCCAAATGAGAGAGGTGATGGCGCCAAGCCAGTGGAAGAGCGGCGGCTTGGAAGGTATGTCAGACTCCATTTTTAGAGGAAACAACCAGTTTCCCTGATGTACTATGTGTTGGACGACCAGGGCCTCCCTCGGTTCGCCTTTATTAAAAAAGGGAAAGGTCCCAAGGTTGGAGAAGAAAAGTATTCCGCACAGAACCATCAGCAAAACGAGATGGATGAAAAGCCGGGATCCGTAGTTGATGTTAAACATTGATTTATTTTCTGAACTATCTGAAGTATATAGAGATTACTGACGATGTATTCTGCGGATCCTGCCTCGTGTCATCTCATCAAGAGATTTGAACAGCCGGCGTTCGCTTTTTCCCCAGGACTTGCACCCGAGGTAATAATGGAGAAAACGCACGCGATCTCGTTGGGAAATTTCGGGAAGGAAAACCCTGTTGAGCTGCACCAAATTCCTTTTCCAAAGGGGATATGGGAACCAGGAGGGATAGCGTCGCGTACGGTCATTATCCATATAATAGAAATTTAATTCCTTCCCATGGGCCTGAACGAGAATATTGTAAGGTACCAGGTCGCCATGAACAAACCCGGATTGATGCAAATGACGAATCTCCAAGGCAAGCTGTTTGAGACATGACCTCTTCTTTTTTAAATCACGCGTATCCAAAGGGTGAGAAAAATTTTCCTTGAGAAAATCAGGGAGCGGTGTTCCTTGCAGGCTTAGCGTCAGGAGAAACGCCTGCCTTATGAACCGGAAAGTCCTTTTCTCCCCCGCTGCCACCGTGAAAGGCGCATGGAAACCTTCAAGCAGCATTGCCCTTGCCTGCCTTAGGGCAAGGAATGCCTTGGAGTTGCGAAAGAGGTCCTTAATAGTTCCCAGTGGATCAGGGCGATGATAGATCTTGAGATAAAACTCCCGGCCACTATCGCCGGCAGGATAGTGAAGCCTCTTCGTTTGTGGATGATGTGAACGGACTTGGCCGCCCAAGTGTTTCAAGACCTCGGTCCACAATCCCTGATTCCAGATTTCTGGATGGACCAGGAAGCTCCAATCTCCCTCCCGGTAAAATCGACATTCAGCTATAGGCCGCAATGGACTTTCCGGTCCGAGCCAACGCCGCTCCAACTTTGGCTACTACCTCATCTACTTCGATAGACTGCATACAGATCCGTCCAATGGGGCACTGTTTGAGGTAACACGGGGAACATTCGGCCTTCCCCCTGATGGCCAGATTCTCAAATTTGTACGGACCCGTTCGCGCCGGGCTTGTTGCCCCCCAGAGGGAAACCACCGGGGTGTCCACGGCATCGCAGAGGTGCATGAGACCGGTGTCAGGCCCGATCGCAACACTGGCCCTGGAAAGAATTTCTACGGCTTCACGAAGCGAGCTCTTACCCACCCAGTTCGTAATGGGTACCATATGGTAACCCTCTACTTCCTGACCAAACGGGACATCCTCACTCCCCCCAAGAAGGACAATCGGAAGACCATAGCGCCGATTAATTTCGCTGGCGCTCAGAGCGGTCTGATAGGGAAACCATCTCTTGCTTTCCCACCGAGCACCGACAAAAAATACGGCAAAATGATCCCCAACAGCCTGCAAGAGCTTCGTAACGTTCTCTTCTTCTGAGGGAGTGCACTGGAGATTCCACTCCACGGGCGAAGGGTGCAGTCCCATA
>JAZFYO010000354.1:0-4837 GCA_036443615.1 Binatia bacterium
TTTCTCCGCTGCGGTACCGATCATCACTGTATTGCCTTGGTTGGCGCAGCCAAGGGGCAAGCGAAAAATCTGGAGTTGCATCATATCGCTTTCGAGGTTTCCACGCTCGATGAGGTCATCCGAGCGCGAGACCACTTGCGTGCGAATAAAGTCCCTATCGACTTTGAAGGCCGCCGGCGGGCGGGATGCCAGATTGCCGTTGAATTCCTTGATCCGGATAACCATCATCTAGAAATCTATTGGGGCGTAGATCAAGTCGGAAGCGATGGCCGTGTTCGTCCATCTAGTGAATGGAAAGGCGTTAGATCTTTGGAAGAGGCGATTGCTCATCCAGTGCTCGGCCAGTATACCCACCTCGGCGGATAAGACCCACCGGAGCCTGACGTTTAGAAATATCTTGGGTTCTTGGGTATGATACGTGGTTTAATTTTACCCCTCTTAGTGATAAGAAGCTCATCATGGCAAAAAGAAGAGTAATCGAAATACCAGGTCTATCACATCAGGCTCCCATCCCCATGGGCGCCGCGATCGGCAACGTTGTTTTCTCCTCTGCCATTTCGGGCCGAGATCCCGAGACGAACGCCCTCCCCGAAGAGCCTGACAGGCAAGCAGGGGTGCTTTTTCAAAACATCAGGACTTTCATGGAACGGGCAGGTGGTACAACGGACAATATCGGCCACATGACGGTCTATCTGAAGGAAGAGCGGTATCGGGAGTCCATAAACAAGGAGTGGCTGAAGATGTTCCCGAGCGAGCACGATCGACCGGCACGTCATGCCATCAAATCAGAAGTCCGCGGCGAGGTGCTGTTTCAAATTGAAATCATAGCGATCATTTAGTGATAAGAGTGTCTAAAACCCAACAGCCCTTGAGGATCAGTGGGTTCTTAATAAAGCGGGAAGCTATTAATAATAAGGATAAGAGAGGTGACCAGGCAGATTCTGGATTTCCTGGAGGAACCCGAAAGCTGGGGTCGTAGGATGGGTTTTGAGTAAGGCCCTCTGGTTCTTCCGTTTTCAGCGCGAGATTTGCCGAAGCCTCGGCATTCCATGAAGTTTGGCATTCAGCTAAACCCCCAGGTCTCAATCGAAAAGCAACCGGATACGCTCTTACCTGCCTTAATAGAGCAAGCAAGGGTGGCAGACTCGGTCGGATTTGAGGCCGTCTCTATGGGACAGCATTATAACATTCCCGGCTATCAGAGGCTCCACCAGGTTCCTTTACTGGCTCGTATTTCTGCCGAGTTGAGAACGTGTGCCGTTGGCACGGCAACTACGCTCCTAGGGCTGCATCATCCAGTCTCCATTGCAAAGGAACTGGCTACTCTGGATGTCATGAATCAGGGAAGATCGTTCTTCTCGTTCGGTCTTGGCTACCGGCAACAGGAGCTGGATGCCTTTGGCCTAACTAAGAAGCTGAGGTTTCAGAGATTTGTCGAAGGGATTGACATCATTAAGCGTTTGTGGACAGAGGATGATGTCTCTTTTAGTGGCAGACAATTTGTCCTTAGGGGGGTGACCATTGCGCCGAAGCCACTCCAGAAACCCAGGCCTCCCATTTGGATTGCTGCAAGTGGGGACAAAAGTGTATGCCGTGCAGCACGGGTTGGGGACGGCTGGCTTATTGGTCCTCACTCGGCTATCGAAGAGCTTGAAGGACAGGCTAGGCTCTTCCGAAAAAGCTGGACAGAGGCGGGGAAGCTGCCCGAAGCTGCTTCCTTGGTCATCATCAGGGAATGCTTCGTTGCGCCCAGCCGAGAGGAGGCAGTCGAAAAGGCCCGTCCCTATCTTGAGAAGTTGTACCGTGACATTTACGTAAAATGGGGTCAGGACGAGGCCATGGAAAATCCTGATGAGCTTAAGTGGAATTTCGAAAGATTAGCGCGTCATCGCTTTTTGCTCGGGTCACCTGAAGACTGCATCAGAGAAATCAGTGAGTATGAAAAAACGCTTGGAGTAGCCTTTATGCTGGTTCGTTTTGACTGGACTCCCGGACTCCCCCAAGAGGATATTCTGGCTGCTATCGAGCTCTTTGGGCGTGAGGTCATCCCCCATTGCAATGGTGAAGGCGGCGCCAATGCATAGCTTCAGATCCGAGAGAAACAACCAAGAGGCGTCTTCCAACCATGTACCGGATTCTCGCGCATCGTCCTCAAATTTTGAGGGCCCATGAAGGTTATTTTGATGCAGTCATGCATAGGGGTATTGTCTTTACAATGCTCTTTCAGAAAAAGATTGTGAAGACTTGGGAGGAATGGTCGTGAGTGGTTTCATTCAGGCCATGGAGGGCGCGATGCGTCTTTTAAGGCCAAATGTAAGGCAGGGTGATAGCTTGGCGATCATCGGGAGCACAGACATTGACGATGGCTTTTATGAGGCCCTTGCCGCGAGCGGACAAGTACTGGGAGCTGAGCCTACCATTGGCCTAATGACGCCGAGGCTCGCTTTCGGGCGAGAGGCTCCAGAGGCCATAAACCGTCATGTGATGGGCGCAGGGGTGGTTGTGGCGGCTCCGTCGACCTCAATATCTCACAGTGAAACATGCTTGACACATCTCAGAGCAGGCGGGAGATGGCTAAGTGTACCCGCTCCCAAGGGAGTGGGGCGCGCCATGGATATGCTCGCGAGCTTTGCCATCTACGATGAAGAAAAGCTGAGGGAGTTAAAGGAGGTTACCCTCCGGTACGCCAAGTTGCTGACGGATGCGTATACAGGAGTTATCACCTCGGAGAAAGGTACGAGGATGGCCTTAAGCGTCGCTGAGCGAAGGGCCTGTGCGTATTATGGTATTGCAGAGCCGGATTCGGATATGCAGGGGAGCTGGCCACCGAGTGAGACCCATATCGCTGCCATTGAGGACAGTGCCAATGGTGTGTTGGTGGTTGATGGCTACGTTACTGGAGTTGGTACCTGCGACACGCCTCTAAGGATTACAGTGGAGAAAGGAAGGATAACCCGAATCGAGGGAGGGATGGTCGCTAAAAGGGTCGAGAAGCTCCTGGAGGACTCGGACTCCAATGCAAATGTCATTTGTGAACTGGGTATAGGGACGAATCGCTTCCAAAAAGAGGAGGGGACTAATGGAGATAAGAAGATTGCAGGAACGGTTCATGTGGGAATCGGAATCAATGCGGCGCCTTCATTCGGAATAAACTACGATGGGAAAAACCGGAGCAACCTCCACTTGGATTTTGTCTTGAAACCCCCTGTCGCTCTCGAACTTGACGGTAAACCAGTGGTGGGTTTCGGGAGGCTCCTCGTTTGAAATATCTAAGGAAAAAGTATGAGTGCAGGGGAAAGAGGTGATTTTATATATATCTCGGATGAACTCGTAAGGAGGCATCTCTCTGTTAGCGAAGTCACTAACATTGTGAGAGATGTCTACCGGTCCCATGGTGAAGGCGAGGCATGGCTATCAGAGCCTCCAGCACTGTTCTTGAGAGAGGGAGCGAATCAAGTATCCTCATACAAAATCAAGGGTGC
Source organism: Binatia bacterium (assembly GCA_036443615.1). Taxonomy (GTDB): domain Bacteria; phylum Desulfobacterota; class Binatia; order UBA9968; family CAXXLF01; genus JACZXR01. The sequence continues at coordinate 3,483 of JAZFYO010000354.1, forward strand.
TAGTGTTCCTTCGAAAGGAATTACCGGATTTCGCCTAATAGGGAACACCCCGAAGGCAGGTGACAAGGAGCCATGGACATATCGTTACTGTTATTTGACAGATCCTTGTACTGCAAGGCCGCTTGCGATTATCGATGAATACTACCAGTCTGCTCTGAGGACTGGGGTGACCGGAGCAGTGGCTCTGTCCCTACTCGGGAATAAAGATTCCAAGATTTTAGGCATCATAGGAGCTGGAAATATTGCTCGGCATCTACTAGAGGCTCTCCATGACCTATTCTCTCTCAAGGAGATAAGGGTTCATTCGCGCAGCAAGGCTTCCCAGGAGTCTTTTGTCCGCGAGATGGAATCCCTTTTGGGCGTCAGAGTTGTTGCAGTTGACTCTCCCGAGTTGGTAGTCAGAGGGGCAGATTTAGTGATCACGATTACCGACGCTGATGTGGTGTTAATCTCACCAGGCTGGCTTTCGGACGGGGCAACTCTATGCTCTATGGGCAACAACCAAGAGCTTGATCCCAGGATTGTCTATGAAGTTGACAAGTTGATTGTGGATGACCTAGACTTCTGCCGTCTTGCTGGGGACATACATGCGTGGATCTCCAGAGGTTATTTAAAGGAATCAGAGATCCTGGAGAGACTCCATGGGACCGTCTCTGAGGTGATCACGGGTCGCAAGCCCGGTAGAGAAAACGCGCATGAAAAGATTCTTGTTATAGTGCAGGGCATGGCCTCTTGTGATCTAGCCCTTGCGCGTTTCATCTATGAGAAACTGCGAGACTCTGAAGAGGTTCAGCGACTTGCAATGAATGATTCACCACGATAGTCTTCACCGCAAACGATGATTCGGAAAGGATTACGTGAGAGAAGGCAAAACGATCTGAGTAAAAAGGAGGAGATAAAATGAAACAGATCGATCGACGAACGTTTCTCAAGGGGATAGGGGTACTTGGGGGAACTGCGCTTGGCGTTGGAGCCTTGAGCCCATTTGAGGCACATGCACGGAGACAAGTTGTCCGCTACGGGTTCGCGGCAACAGACATCCGGAGGCTGGATCCGATGGCTGGCCCCAACTCTACGGACAAGACGGTCCTCGTCAATATCTACGATGGGCTGATCGATACAGCCGCTGGAGAAGTCAATGTAGAGAAGTTACAACCGGGTTTGGCCGAAAGCTGGGAGAGCTCTAAGGACCTTCGATCCTGGACCTTTCAACTCCGAAAGGGGATTGAGTTTCATAGCGGCTACGGCGAGTTTACCTCGGAAGACGTGATTTTCTCCCTGAACCGCGCCAGGAATAAAAAAACGAGCCGTTACTATAAAAGCTATAAGCTCTTCAAAGAGATCAAGGCTCTGGA
>JAZFYO010000355.1:0-6178 GCA_036443615.1 Binatia bacterium
GGACCTTGACCTTCACGTCCTTGATCATCTTTACTATTTTCTTGGCAAGGTCCGCCTCGATCCCCTGGCGGACTGTAACGAGCTGCCGGGTTTCGCCTACGTTAACCTGAGGCGGGTCAATTTGCAGACAGCGGATGTCCACCTTGCGACTGGACAGGCGTTCAGTGAGAATGTCGAACAACTGTTTGACTTGAAACTCATTTGGGGCTCTCAAGGTCACTTGGTTACCTTCGAGCTCGAACTTGGCGTTGGTTCCCTTAAAGTCAAAGCGCTTATCCATCTCGCGGTTTGCCTGGTTGACCGCATTCGATACTTCTTGTAAATTCACCTCAGAAACGACGTCGAAAGATGGCACTGTTCCTCCTCCCGCCCGGTGGCAGCAATTCGCGGACCCCTCAAAAACAGGGTCTCCATTGAACCGTAGAATATCCTGCTGAGCAGTATCCTGGACCCATTTTGTAACCTGTTTGTTCTTGCTTCATCATCCGAGTTGGCTGACAATAGCTCCATCTTGAGGCCATCGCAATATGGCAGGAATATGGGCACCTTTCCAGTCCTGCTTAACGAAAACAAGGCCATGTTCCTGGCGTAATATCCCGTACGGCGGCGCCAGGATGTTAGCTTTCGGATGAACATGAGATGATACAATGCACGGCGGAGTTCTCTGTGGATCTGAATATTCAAGGCCGAAGTTGCCCTTTATGTAGAGCAGGGGATATAGGCAAGACCTGCCGGGACAGCCACCGCGACTATCTGCTTTGTCGAAAGTGCAAGCTGGTGTTTGTGCCGTCTGCGCAGTATTTGTCCTCTGCGGATGAAAAGGCGAGATACGATACCCACCAAAACTCTCCGGATGATCAGAGGTATCGTAAATTTCTAAACCGGTTATTCATTCCCATGAGAGAGCGTTTGACTCCCGGAAGCTGTGGCCTAGATTTCGGCTCCGGCCCCGGCCCAACGCTCTCCGTTATGTTTGAAGAAATCGGGCACTCCATGGCGATCTACGACTATTTTTACGCCAGGGACCGATCTGTGCTGGAAAGACAATATGATTTCATTACCGCCACCGAAGTGTTGGAACACCTGCATAATCCGAGAGAGGAGTTGGATGGCTTGTGGAGCCTACTCAAGACTGGAGGTAGCCTGGGCGTCATGACCCAGATTGTGCAAGATCAGGAAGCCTTTGCTCGTTGGTACTATAAAAACGATCCAACCCATATCTGCTTTTTCTCCCGGCCGACGTTTGAATGGTTGGCTGCCTACTGGCAGGCAGAAATTGCATTTGTCGACAAAAATGTCGTTCTGTTTTGCAAGAAGCATTAAGGCGGCTGCTGAACGCCGACGCTCAGCTAAATTTTGCAGCTGATGGTGCTCTGAAGGCCGGCTCTACCGTAAAAAGTGTGGTGCGAGATGTCTCTTTGACTGTATCCGACTGGGGGAGATGGCGATTGCACCCTCTCCATTCCTGTTACTTAGGGCTTCGGGAACTTCCCTCGCTCCACGGGCCTCCCGGAGCGACCCTGCCGGGACTTGCTTGGTTTGTCTCGGGGTACGAGGTCTACAACCGTGGGCAATGGGCCTGTGCCTTGAGGGCCCCGCCCAATCCCGCCCCGGGGGTGCTTATTCCTCAGGTAGGGGCCTGCACCGACCTGAACGCTCACGTGCCCACGGCTTTCAACCTCGCACCCCTCGACCGTGCGCTTGCGGCAGTCTATGTCACGTGTTGCGCTCAGCAAGCCCCCTCAGCCCACGCCCGATGGAAAGGGAGGTGGCGTGCCGGAGCGAAAGATTGGTTCTGAGGCGTTGGCAGCCTCTGTGAAGCTGAGGAAAAGCAGCATCGAGTGTTTGAGCGCAGCGAGTTTCGAGGCTGCCCGAGGCGAGCAGCTAAGGCTTCCCGCCGAGGGGGCACTGAAGCGAAGGGATGCCAGCTCCTGTAAAAGCACGCTCAAGCCCTTGCCAGGACTGGGATTCTCAACTCACTGAATCACACTTCCTGACGGAGAGCACTGAAGACCTTGCCATTGAGATTCAAGGCTGTTACAGAACGGGATTATTAATTCACCAGTGAACAGCTCTGGGTTAACACGTGACTTTAATGCGGCCGCCCTTTGGGCCGGCCTGACGGCGTTTGTGTGGTACGCGTTCGGTGCAGTTCCGCTCCATATTGCCGTCTCCGAGCAATTGGGGCTCACAACCGCACAGACGTCGAGTTGGATTTTCATAGTTTGGTTTAGTGGGGCTATCTCGTCCATATCGATATCTCTCTATTTCAGACAGCCCATCCCCATCACTTGGACAATTCCGGGATTAATCTACCTGGGGACTCTTGCCGGTCGCTTTAGCTTTGCAGAGCTGGTGGGGGCAAACCTGGTTGCTGGTCTGTTGTTACTCGTATTGGCGCTTCTAGGTATCGGCGGACGAATCATGCGTTGGCTTCCAGTGCCCATTATTATGGGGATGTTTGGCGGGAGTATTCTCGTGTACGTAACGCGCCTGGTGGCGGCTACGGTCGAAGACGTAGTTGTCGCTGGAACCGCGGTCGGGTGCTACCTCCTGGGAAGGTTTTTTGGCAACCCACGTATTCCCCCTGTAGGACTCGCTGTGGTGGGCGGTGGGATCGCAGTTGCGCTTGTCGGTACGGCAAGTGCCGAGGCTGTAGAGTGGAATATTCCCGCACTTGGCTTTCCGGGGATGAGTTTTTCACTCCCTGCTGTTATCGCCGTTAGCCTGCCTATGGTCGTGCTGGCCATGGGTCTCGGCAATGTTCAGGGATTGGGTTTTCTTTTAGCCCAAGGCTACAGGGTCCCAGTCAATTGTGTCTCTACGGTGGTAGGCATCAACTCGGTCGTCAACGCGCTGCTTGGCGGACATCCCGCCACGGTGGCGAGAACTGGCGTGGCCATACTTGCCTCTCCGGACGCAGGTCCAGTTTCTGGTAGATACTGGGCTGCGGTAATTTCCGCGGCCCTGACAATTGTGATGGCGTTGGCGGCCACTCCGGTTGCGTCACTTCTCAATATCCTTCCCAAGACCTTTGTCTTTGCCATCGCTGGTCTCGCGATAATCTCCTCCTTACAGGACGCTCTTGAAAAATCGTTTGGCGGGGATTTGCGCTTTGGGGCCTTGGTAGCATTCGCGGTTGCGGCGACGCCATTTGCGTTCGTAGGAATTACTTCGGCGTTTTGGGCTATTGTTGCGGGACTGCTCGCCTCTTTACTAGTAGAGCGGAGGCAGCTTCTGGACTTCTGGGCGAAGGGGTAGTTGTCTAACGAACGGCTCCGGTTTGACAATAGTAAGAAAGGTTGTCTCCCAAGAGGGGCTCAAGAGAGCCCGCTCCATACGTCTTCGCGTCTTCGTCAAGGAACAAAATGTGCCGAGGGAAATTGAGCTGGACGCGGACGACCAAAGGGCGACCCATTTTCTGGCTTTTATCGCCGGTAGGTCCGTGGGTACTGCCAGGGTCGTGTTCAATGGGAAGCAGGCCAAGATTGGAAGAATGGCTGTTTTAAAAAGCTTCCGTAAAAAGGGAGTCGGAAGAGAGCTATTAGAGGAAAGTTTAAAATTGGCCTGGAAGAAGGGGGTCAAATCACTCATCCTCCATGCACAGGTTCCGGTCGTCGGATTCTATGAAAAGAGGGGATTTCGGTGCGTGGGGCGTACCTTTATGGAAGCCGGAATTCCTCATCGCAAGATGATTTTAGCTCGTGAATCCAGGGTCAAATAGCCGTTGACACAGGATACCTTATCAGTATAGCTTTCTTGGCGAAGAGTGCTGATTTGATTCACAACAATCGGCCCTTGTTGAATAAGGCTCTGGTAGGGAGATTTGCCAGGAGGTGATCAAGTTATGGCATTTGATTTAGTTATCAATAACGGGGTGGTTATCGACGGAACGGGAAGACCGAGGTTTGAGGCGGATGTGGCAGTTGAGGGTGAAAAGATCGTTGCGATCGGAAACCGGCTTGGTCCCGGCAAGAAAGAGATCAACGCAGCAGGCCGAGTCGTTGCTCCAGGCTTTATAGACGCCCACACCCATATGGACCTCTTCCTGGTGCTTTATCCCCATGGCAATCCAGTGGTGAACTTTGGAGTAACGACTATTGTGATTGGTGACTGTGGCGCATCCGTGGCGCCGGTCCCCGCAAAGAGTGAGCCGCTCCAGGTACTTATTGGGTATCTGCGCCGCGTCTTGGACGACTATGTGGACGACAAAGAGTGGAAGTGGAAAAGTTTTCCTGACTATCTGGGGTATTTGAAAGGAAAGGTCGGAATCAATGTGGCGGCTTTGGTTCCTCACTCTCCGGTTCGACTTTCAGTCATGGGTGAGGCGGCCTACCAGAGGGAGGCTAAACCCGAAGAACTCGATGCCATGAAACAAATGGTACGCGAGGGTCTTGAGGCCGGGGCTATTGGTTTCTCTACGAGTCCGCGCGGTGGCCCTGCAATCCACTCCGGTACACCCAGCACGTTTGCGAACCAGGAAGAGATAGTGGAGCTAGCCAATTTGGCCGGCGAATACGGAGGCTGCTTCCAATTTAACGGCTTCGGTAACCTCCTGAAACCAGAGAGCGGCTTTCCGGATCTCGTGGAAAAGATCAACACGACCATGATCGGGAATGAATTCAGGTTAAGGCCGGGAGAAAAGGAACATGGGCCAAGGGCCATTGCATACATGGAGGAGGCTAGAAAAAAAGGCAAGGACATCAGTGGAGTGGTCATCCCTTACCAGCACATTCGCCGGTTCGGAATTGATGACTGCTTTATCTTTGACGGTCTCCCTACCTGGGAAGAGGTCAAAAAGCAGAAGGACGGAATTCGGCGCCTTCTCGCAGATAAAAATGTGAGGACAAGGCTGGAAAGGGAAAGGATTGAAGGCGCAGGTCAACCATCTTTTCCGGAGTGGCAGGGTTGGGGAAGCATGATTTTTGACAATGTGGAGAGGGAAGATCTCAAGTACATGGAATGTAAGAGCGTTGAGACGATCTCGCGAATGACCGAAAAGCCTCCTGTGGATGCATTTTTCGATTCCTGGCTCGAGGACGATCTTCGCTCCGGCTTCTATTATGTAGGATGGGCCAATGGGCATATGGATATTCTCGCGGATATGATCAAATCGCCTCAAGGACTTATTGGGACCGATGCGGGGGCACATCTGGTGCGCTTTTTCTGGCATGGTACTCCAGCACGGATCTTGGGTTATTGGTGTCGGGAAAAGGCGTTGTTTGGCCTGGAGGAGGCAGTCTGGAAGGTAACTGGTCATTCGGCCTCAAAGCTCGGGCTCAACCGAGGCCATTTAAAGGAGGGGGCGCCTGCGGATATCACGATCTTCGATCCAGATAAAATTCAGGACCTGGTGAGTGAGAGGCTTCCGGCCAAGGTTGATGAAAAGGAGGTGAACCGGCACCCACCGGGAATACAGGCGGTTGTGGTGAATGGGAATGTTGTTGTTGAGGGCGGAGAGTGTATGGATATCTATCCGGGCAAGGTTACACGGCAGGAACTTTACGCTACGCATTCAAAGGGAAACGGCCTTTAGGCTTGGGCAATGCTGTGGAGGGGCGACCATGGATGTCCTGGAACCTAAAGAACTGATTTTGAGTCTCCGGGAAAATTTACGGAACAGGCACCCGACTCATCCTTTAAGAAAACTGCTCCTGACGGGAAGGCTCTCGAAGGAGCAGATCCAGGGATGGGCGAAGAACCAATTTCACGAGTTTCACAATATCCACAGGTTCTTTGGAATCAGGTACCAGAAGTGTCCAATCCCGGAATTACGTAGGGCCCTCATTGAAAACATGGTAGAGGAAGAGGGGGAGGACCTCTTCGGAGGAAAGCATCCAAGCCATGCCGAGCTCTGGATTAGGTTCGGTGAGGCGATTGGGATACCCAGGGAGGAGATGCGATCGTATGAGCCTCTTCCGGGAGTTAAGGCAGCTCTCGAGATGTATGTTCATCTCGTACAGCAGAGCAGCTGGGCCGTTGCCATCGGCACAGGACTTGTATTTGAAGGGGAAGGGCCAAAAAGAATGGGCGAGGAAAGGCAGGCCCTGGAGAAGCATTACCAGTGGATACCTTCTGAGGGCTTGGAGTTCTTCCGCGCTCACGAGTACCACGATGAGGGTCATGGCAATTTCATTGTCGACGTCATTAAAAATCACATCATGGAAAAACACCTTCA
>JAZFYO010000356.1:0-20780 GCA_036443615.1 Binatia bacterium
CAATTCAGGCATAGCTTCCTCCTGTTTCAGCTCCCTTGCTGCCGTTCGAACTGTCTCTTCACTTTGAGCAACATTCCTTCAAATCCGACTACTTGAACTTTTTCACCGACATCGATCTCGCCATCGCCTTCCGTGTTCCAATACTCCCCGCGAATAAAAATCTTTCCGGTAGGATTCAGCTTTACCCTGACTTCCCCTACTTCTCCCACCAGACCCTCCATGCCTAAGGTCGGTTTTCTCCTATGGGCCTGCACGACCAGATAGCCCACCACCAGCATAAAGACGCTGAGGGTGCCAACAGCGGCAAAAACAATCACGCGATCCAAAACCAAATCCGATCCCTTTGTGTCAAACAAAAGAAGGGACCCCAGGGTGAGAGAGATAACCCCTCCAATCCCCAGGACCCCGAAGCTGGGCAGAAAGGCCTCCCCCACAAGGAGGCTTAGGCCCAGCAAGATCAACACCAGCCCCGCATAATTGATAGGAAGAATTTGGAAAGAGGTCAAGGCCAGAAGAAGCGCGATTCCTCCGGCCACACCAGGGAAAATCACCCCTGGATTAGAAAATTCCATATAGAGGCCCAGGATACCCGCCATGAGCAGCAGATACGCAATATTGGGGTCTGCGAGTATATTGATAATTTTTTGCCTGAGGGCCATCTCAAACCGTTCCACCCGCACCCCTTTAAGAGAGATCTTCTCCTTCTTCCCGCCGATATCCACCATGAGCCCGTCCGCCTGTTTCAAAAGGTCATCGAGATCATGGGCGACAATATCAATAACCTTTTTCTCTAAGGCCTCCTTATCGGTGATCGAGACACTCCGGCGCACGGCCTGGATGGCAAACTCGGTATTGCGCCCGCGCCGCTGGGCGATGGCCTCACTGAAAGAGGCGGTGAAATTTTCAATCTTCTCACCCATCACCCCCTTGACCTCTTGTCCCCCCCCCGCCACCGGATGTGCGGCGCCGATATTCGTGCCAGGGGCCATAGCTGCAATGTGAGAGGCCAGGGTAATAAAGACACCCGCCGAACCGGCACCGGCTCCACTGGGGGCCACGTACACAATCACAGGGACAGGCGACCCTAGGATTTCCTTGACGATAGCTCGGGTGGAGCTCAAAAGCCCCCCCGGAGTATCGAGCTGAATAATCAATGCCCTTGCACCACTGGCATGGGCTTGACGGATGTTCTCCCGAATGAAGTCATCCACTGCAGGGTTGATCCCTCCATTCACCACGATGAGGCTCACATGTGGTGAAGTCGATTTGTCAGTCAGTGCGGTAACCGAAACCCCGCCTAGAAGAAGGACGGCGAGAAGCGTCCCTCCCTTAAACAGCAGGGGACCTGAGCTCATGAAGCACTTTTTTGATATCTTCCCAAACAAGTTTCTTATCTCCTGGATTGCGCAGAAGGTATGCCGGATGAAGTGTGGGCATAAACTTGGTCCCACGGTACTGATGCCAGACACCCCGCAGTCGCATTATAGGAACTTTGCTTTTCAACAGAGTATGCACTGCAAACTTACCTAAGCCAACAATCACCCGCGGCCTGATCAACTCGATTTGCTTGACAAGAAAAGGCTCACAGGATTCAATTTCATCGGACTCTGGGTTCCGGTTATCGGGGGGACGACATTTGATCACATTGGCGATATAGACATCCTCCCTCCTTAACCCCATCCCCTTGGTGATAATATCCGTTAGGAGGTGCCCGGCACGCCCCACGAAGGGCTCTCCCTGTATATCCTCCTCCCTGCCGGGGCCTTCTCCCACAAACATGACCTTTGCCTTAGGATTTCCAACCCCAAAGACCAAGTGGGTGCGTCCATGCCAAAGCTTGCACCGTTGACAATCACCAATGGCCGCACGCAGCTCCTCTAGGGATTTGGACCTATGGGCCGATGCATAGTCGGAGAACAGATTTCCCTCGAACCCTTCCCCTGGATCCAAATCTGCACCACCTTCTTCTTCCAGCTCTTTTCCCCCGGATTCAACACGGGGCAAAAAACGGATGCCGGCCTGTTCTCTACGTTGGATATGGCATCGCAGTGAGGCCGCGATAAGTCTAATCTCTTCTCTGTCGCTTAACTGAAACATTCTTTGCCATGCCTAGGCTCGGGCATCTTAGCACCATTCGTAAGTCCCTATCAACAACCGTTTATCCACTCTGCTTCAACTGCCTCAGGTAATGCTTCCGCATATCAGAGAAAAAAGAGAGCATCTCCGCCCATCTGTAGCCTGGATAGGTGGTGGCGCAGGGTTGAAATAGGCCATTGTAAAACGTCAAAGTCGCCTCGCCGAAGATTCCAGAGCATAGGACGATACGGTGGGAGGCACTTTTTTTGAAGCGAGGACAACCTTATTCGCTTCTAGGTAACCTGGATCGATGTTGACCCTTCGCCCCCTCTTTCCACCCTCAACCCACTGATAGATCGCCTCCACATCCTGGGCCGCAGCCTTGATATCCGGCAGCTGATCGGGGTCAATTAAAGGATCAAAGGAGACAAATCTGCGCAGAAGCCCGGGACCCATCTCCTTTTCGTAATAACTCGAAACCGTCCATTAATGGATGGCACTGGAAGTATCGATGGAGCCGAATAGGGCCTTCAGTTCCCCCTCCACCAATGGGAAGAGCAATTCGTGATTACAAAGCAGTGCGGCAAATAGCTTGGCCGATATCGGCTCTCTGGAAGTACCCATGAATCGGCGAACGACTCATAGCAAAAATGTGCAGGGCCAACTGTGGTGCAGGATCCTCACATTTTGCTATCTACTTTTTGCCTGTTAGCGTGACGAAATGATCGTAGATTCGTTCTGCAAGCTCCTCTTTGGGCATTAGGGGAAGAGGGAGCATCGTACCTTTTTGGTCAAGAATGGTGGCCGAGTTAGTATCCCCGTCAAACCCACTTCCTTCCTCGAGCACGTTATTAGCAACAATCAAGTCCAGGTTTTTCTCCCTGAGCTTTTTCCCCGCATTGGCAATCAGTTCCTCCGTCTCGGCAGCAAAGCCTATAAGGATCTGCCCATTTTTTTTCATCCCGAGTTCCTTCAAGATATCAGGGTTAGGTTTTAAACCGATCTGAATTGGAGCGTCCCCGCGTTTGATTTTTTTGGCTTCAAATTTGTCAGGACGATAATCCGCCACGGCCGCAGCCATTAATACCGCAGTGGCGCTCGGAAACTCCTTGAGGACTGCCTGACGCATCTCTGCAGCGGTCGTCACCGAAATCAAACGAACTCCGGGAGGTGACTCAAGTGAGGTCGGTCCGCTGACCAGAATCACCTCAGCCCCTCGTCTAGCCCCTACTCGAGCCAGCGCATAGCCCATTTTTCCCGAGGAACGATTAGAGATATAACGGACGGGATCAAGAGGCTCCCGATTTGGTCCGGCGGTAATTAGTAACCTTTCGCCCACTAGGTCCTTTTTTTTTAGTAATCTCTGAATTTCACCCACGATATCGTGCGGCTCCGGCAACCGTCCTTTCCCTTCATAGCCGCAGGCCAGGTAGCCTTCGGCTGGTTCCATAAAGTGGTAGCCAAGCCCCTTCAGCTTGCGGATATTTGACTGGAGAATAGGATTTTCAAACATGTGAATATTCATAGACGGGACAATCAGAACAGGGGCTTGAGTTGCCATGACCACCGTGGTCAGCAGGTCATCCGCAATGCCAGCTGCAGTCTTCCCAATAATATTTGCCGTAGCAGGCGCAATAACCAAGAGATCCGCTTGATCGGCCAGATTGATGTGACCGATCTCGGATTCCTGCGTTAGACTAAACATCTCGTTCGCCACAGGATGGCCAGACAGGGTTTGGAACGTCAAGGGCGTCACGAACTCCACGGCCCCGCGGGTCATGATGACATGGACGGAAAAACCGCCCTGGACAAGCAAGCGAACCAACTCTACCGTCTTATAACAGGCAATACCGCCGGAGACCCCCAGGACGACACTCTTGCCCTCTTTTTTTTCTCTGTCTCCCACAGTTTGAAGATAGCCAATCACCTGTGAGTTTGCAAACCTCGAAAGCCGGAAGAGGCCCAGGTCTTGGTAACCAGAAAAAGTCCGATTTTGAACAATACGATCAAAAAAAACCAGCTCTACCGTGAAAAGTGTGGTTCCGTGAGTTGAGAACCCCAGTCCTGGCAAGGAATTGAGCGTACTTTTACAGGAGCTGCCATCCCTTCGCTTCAGTGGCCCCTCGGCGGGAAGCCTTAGCCCCGATCCGACATCAATTCGCAGGTCGCAGTAATACTGGGGTGTACGAGACGTAGACTTTCTACGCGTTTCTATCAAAAGAATCTCGGATCGGGGTTAGCTGCTCGCTTCGGGGAGCCTCGAAACTCGCTGCGCTCAAACACTCGATGCTGCTTTTCCTCATCTTCGCAGAGGCTTCCAACGCCTCAGAACCAATCTTTCGCTCAGGCACGTCAGCTCCCTTTGCATCGGGAGTGGGCTGAGGGGGCTGGCGCCGGATGAAAGCCGGAGTCCGCCCACGACTAAATGGAGGGGGTGCAATCGCCATCTCCCGAGTCGGACACAGTCAAAGAGACATCTCGCACCACACTTTCTTACGGAGAGCCAAAAAAACCTTGACCTAACCGACATCTTCGTGTTGTAATCCTTGGTTCTATATGCGGATTAAGATGATGCTGCATGGATGGGGTGTGAGATTCCTCGGCCGCTTCGGTCTGATTGTGGGCATAGGGATCCTCAGTTTTGGTATCGCGGGCGGTATGGCCTCCCCGGCTTCTGCTCAGACCGATCCAGAGGCCAGCGGAGAGGCTGATGTAGATCCATGGGAACCGTTCAATGAGAGCAATTTCGAATTCAATCGCAAGGTCGACCGCTACGCGTTGAAACCAATCGCAACAGGCTATGATGCAGTGCTTCCAGATCTGGTGCAAACGAGCATAAAGAATGCCATTAAAAACCTTGGTGTTGTAAGACGCTTGGTCAACAATCTCCTGCAGCTTAAATTCGAGGGTGCCAGCCGGGAATTGGTTCGTTTCTTTATTAACAGCACGTATGGCATCGGAGGATTATTCGACGTCGCAAGGGATGGGACTGGAATAAAGGAAAGCGACGAAGATATGGGGCAGACCCTGGGATACTATGGTGCCGGTCAGGGCCCCTATTTGGTTCTGCCATTAATGCCGGTGACGACGGTCCGGGATGGGTTTGGCACTCTTGTAGATATGCCGATGAACCCTCTTTTCTGGGTCGCCCCAGTCGGGGTCACGCTGGGCCTCTTTGCTACTAACACCGTCAACGACCGATCTCTCAATCTTGACACATTCGAGCGCGTCGAGGATTCGGTCATCGATCTTTACAGCGCAGTACGGAGCGGTTACTTGCAAAGGCGAGAAGCAGCCGTTAAGGATTGACCTCGACCCTCGTTGCTCTCCTTGCACAAGCCGATAGGGCTCTCCGCGTGCAGTGCCCCTTCCCCTCTGGTTTACTCGAGAAAACAAAAAAAAGATATTATCCCAGGAATCCAGCGGTACGCTTGGATAAAATCTAGGAAACTATAATGGCAGGTAAAGGGAAGCTCCTAACCGGAAACAAGATCGATCCCAAACCCATCACGGGCTCAACGTCGATCACCGAATTGGTAGACAATAATCTTCTGTCGTACAACGGCGGGCGGATGCGTGAAGCGTGTCATCTGTTCACTGAAAAGATCCTACAAAACGATGTCACGGTGGGGCTTAGCCTTAGCGGGGCTTTGACCCCTGCAGGGCTCGGTGTCTCGGCCCTCATTCCCCTGATCGAGAATGGCTTTATTGACTGGATAGTCAGCACAGGGGCCAATCTTTATCACGATACGCACTTTGCCATTGGACTTCCTCTGCACCGTGGCCGGTTCGACGCTGATGATGTGGCACTGAGAAAAGAAGGGATTGTTAGGATCTATGACATCTTCTTCGACTATGACATTCTGATCTCCACCGATGAATTCTTTCGCGAGATCCTTAAGGCCCCTGAGTTTCAGAAGGAGATGAGCAGCTCGGAACTGCACTTTCTCGTCGGCAAGTACCTCTCGGAAAGGGAGAAGCTATTGGGGACCGAAAAAAAATCCCTCCTGGCAACGGCCTACCAATACGGAGTTCCCATTTACACCTCGTCACCCGGTGACAGCTCCATCGGAATGAATGTGGCAGCCCTGGCCTTAAAAGAGAATAAACTAAAGTTCGATGTCTCGCTGGACGTCAATGAATCTGCCGCAATTGTCCTGGATGCCAAGAGAACCGGTGGAAGGTGTGCGGCTATCATCCTAGGAGGAGGCTCGCCGAAAAACTTTCTCTTGCAAACGGAACCCCATATCCAAGAGGTCCTTGGGCTCCAGGAAAAAGGATACGACTACTTCATCCAGCTTACCGACGCCCGTGCAGACACGGGGGGGCTCTCGGGGGCCACTCCAGGCGAAGCCGTGAGCTGGGGGAAGGTTGATCCCGACCAGTTGCCTGATTCGGTGGTCTGTTATGTAGACTCCACCATTGGTCTACCCCTCCTTGCCGCTTACGCCATGGCGAAACACTCCCCGAGAAAGCCCAAGCGTCTATTTGACCGAAGGGAAGAGCTGATTAAAAAAATTGAAGTGGAATTTCGAGAGAAGTTCGGCAATATCAAATTGAAGTGAACGAAATTACCGAATGGATGCCTGCCTAAACTACCCATTCACCCAAAGTGGATTCTGATTCAGGGATGGCAAATCTTCCTGTTCTGGCCGCTGTCCTCCTGCTCATAGCCCTTCTGTTTCCCCAGGCCTGCAGCGGCCGGCCCTTGCCTCTCGATACGATCAAGCTGCCGCCCGGCTTTGAGATCGGTATCTATGCGGACGATATTCCCGGTGCCCGCTCGATAACGCTCGGCTCGAGGGGTACCCTGTTCGTCGGCACACGCGAGGAGGGGAAAGTGTATGCTGTTTTGGACCGTGACAAGGACAACCGGGCCGACGAGGTCATCACCCTTGCCCAAAGATTGAATACGCCTAATGGCGTAGCGTTCCGCGACGGGGCACTGTACGTGGCAGAGGTGAACCGGGTCCTGCGATTCGACAATATCGAGGCGCGTCTGAATAATCCGCCAAGACCCGTAATAGTCAGCGATCGTTTTCCGCGAGATCAGCATCACGGATGGAAGTTCATCCGATTTGGCCCGGATGGACTGCTCTACGTCCCTGTTGGCGCACCATGTAACATCTGCGAACCGGGTTCCCGCTACAGCGTCATCATGCGAATGAACGCGGATGGGACCGGATTAGAGACGTTCGCCCGCGGTGTTCGCAATTCGGTGGGATTTGACTGGGATCCGGAGACAGGAGAGCTCTGGTTTACGGATAACGGACGCGATTGGCTAGGCGATGATATGCCGCCAGACGAACTCAACCATGCCCCGCGAAAAGGCCTGAATTTTGGTTACCCTTATTGTCACGGGAAGGACATTTCCGACCCAGAATATGGCCACAAGCACCGATGCACGGATTTCGTTCCGACAGCGCAGGAATTAGGACCCCATGTGGCCGCGCTCGGCATACGCTTCTATACAGGCAAGATGTTTCCCGATGAATATCGAAACCAAATCTTCATTGCGGAACATGGTTCATGGAACCGAAGTATTCCAATCGGCTATCGTTTGACGCTCGTTCGAATGGTGAACCACCGGCCAGTTCGGTACGAGGTATTTGCCCAAGGGTGGTTGCAGGGACTTCACGCCTGGGGACGTCCTGTGGATTTGCTCGTTATGCCGGACGGCGCCCTGCTGGTCTCAGACGACAAGGCAGGGGTCATCTACCGTATCAGCACCAAGAGGTAACGGCCCTAAATTTTCTCCAGACGAGCCGCATATTCACAGACGAAATTCCCGCAGGGCCTGATCGAATTTCTCCGGTTCATTCTTAGAGACCGACAACTTAAAGAGTGCAAAACGCTGGCAGGCGTTCCATCGAGCCCACTCCTCCGAAGCGACTGGACGGTCTATCCTTTCGCTTTTGCCTCTGACGGAGTCCGGGACATGATTCAGGTCCTCCCATGGGAGATTTGTCGAAGTCGGTACCCGGGCTGGTTCCTCCCCTATGTAACGGCGCGTGAGGAAATCAAGATAAGAAGAAAATATTCCCCTCTCCTCCTCGGTCTCTACAGGAAGATGACAGAGGACCCAGCGCTCTTCCAAACCAAAGGCAAGCCAGGTTTTAAGGGATATCTTGATCCCTGTGATATCAAGCTTCATGCGAACGTGAAGCGGAATCAGGCTTAGCGTGGGATAGATCTCGGATTCGAAATGATAGCGGTAAAACATCAGGCCATCACGGTTAATTCTGGCTGGGATGGCTCCGCCCTCTCATCTCATCTGACAAACGACATCGACCAAGGCTAGCCTCCCCTCCCCCTTCACCACCCTCAAGGCCTCACGCAACGCTTTTCCCAGATCCCTTGGTTCCGTGATCGGGCCAATTCCCCAATGACCATAGGAGCGTGCCATGGCGGCAAAGTCTACGTCGGGGTCCTCAATTCGAATGCCGATCGTCTTATTCTCTACGGGTCTTCCCCTGAGTCTTGCCATTCTGTCTTGGTGCTCTTCGTCGTTGTAATAGGATCGGTTACTACAAACTACCATGAGGAGGGGAATTTTATGGTGAGCCGCAGTCCAAAGAGCGCTTACGGTAAACAGGAGATCTCCGTCGGGCTGAAGATCAACGCAAATTTTTCCCGTACCCTTGTTTGCCAGAGACGCTCCCAGAGAGGCCGGCAAACCGTAGCCAAGGCCGCCTCCCTTATACTTTCCAAGAATTTGATTGAATTTATTGCCACGAATGAAAAAGTTTTCTCTCCCCTGAGAGGTCCCATTAGTTAGAATCCAATCCTCGTTCTTGATGGTCTCCGCAATTTCTCCATAAAGCCGGGTAGTCGCTATCGGTTTCTCCTCCAACTTCTCCCTTGCACCTTGAGCCATCCCCTCATCCCTTTCTGCGTGGATTTTGGACCACTCTCCCCTCTTTTTCTCGATATCCGATGCCTTCTTTTTTAACTCCTCCTTCTCATCCTTGAGCCGCCGAACCAGCTCTGGAAGAAACACAGACGTATCCGCCAGAATAGAGAGATCGACCTCACGCAGCTTATTAAAATCGGTCGACCAGCTACGTACCAGCAGATCATCAAGGCTAACGTTGACAATCCTTGCATTACGGGAAAGAAGAGGTGTGGGAATTCTGTGACCCTTCTCTTGAACAAGCTTGTTGACCGCGCTTTCCAAGTCCTGAACGTCTAAGGCCAAGACGAGATCGACCTGGGCCAACACCTTCTCCTGCATCCCCGTAAGGTTCAGAGGATTGTCCATAGGAAAATTGAATCTTCCGTATCGGTCCAACACAGGTATCCCTAGAAGCTCCGCCAACTCTATGAGGGCGTGATATCCGGCCTCTCGTCGCCCCACGCAATCAGCGATGATCACCGGCGCTCGGGCTTCGAGGAGCCAACGAATCGTCTTTTCAAAGCCCTCCTCCGGTGCCTGCATGGGCAGAGGTGCCGGATAGCGCTCCAGCGAATAGGAGGGAATATTCCCGTCGAGTTTTGCTTCCTGGACATCACCGTCATAGCAGAGATAAACGGGCCCCATCGGATCGGTCGTGGCCAACCGATAGGCACGGATGAAGGAATCGGGAACCGCCGCCACGCTCCCGGGTTGGTCATCCCATTTCACGAAATCTCTGACCATGTTTCCTTGCACCAGGGCAGTATGGACCCAGTCAATCCAGGGTCTACGACGGGAAGTATCCATCGGCCCCGTCCCCCCCATGACGATAACCGGCAACCGATCGCACCAGGCGTTATAGATGGCCATGGAGGCATGCTGCAGTCCCACGATATTATGGACGGCTGCTGCCATAGGTTTTCCCTTGGCCCGGGCATACCCATGGGCCATGGCCACCGTGATTTCCTCATGAGTGCAGGTAATAATTTCCGGCATGTGGTTGCCACCATAGTTGACCAGAGAATCATGAAGGCCGCGAAAGGTAGCCCCGGGGTTGAGTGCAACATACTCGACCCCAAAACCTTTCAACAAATCCACGATAACGTCCGACCCGAATTCAGGCTGTGGCCTTTCGATAATTCTCGCCGCTTTACTCATTGTTGCTTCCCCCCTTCTTTACATCCAATTTCCAAGTTCGTAATCCCCATCATTGTTCAGTTACTTTAAAACAACTGCCTCTTTCTTAATTCAAGTGACCCTAGCGTGTAAACAACACAGGTATTCCGATGACCCCGAATCATTCCAATTTCCCCATATAGTCTCGGCTCCAGCGTGTGTAATCCGCTTCCCTCAATACCGAATTCACTTGGTCGTCCGATGCGGCCTTCCCCTCAAACTCGGACGGGGATCTGCCCTCCCTGAGATGTCCATAAATCTCATGCAGCGCTTTGACCATCACCCTGAAGGGAATATGCCCCTGCAGGGCAATCCTGACACCATTTGCTGAAAGAAAATCACGGTCGCTGAGCGACGGCGGAATCGTACCAAGCAATAGAGGCAGAGAGGTGGCCTGATGCATGGCCGTAACTTCCTGGCGCGTTTTTACCCCTACGAGAAAAATCGCATCCACACCGGCCTCTTCACAGGCCTTGATTCGGGTCAGGGCCCCGCTGATTCCCTCACTGCGAATCCCTGCCGTACGGCCCACAATCACGAGCGACGCGTCTCGTCTTGCCGTCACTGCTGCCTTGAGCTTTCCACTCAGCTCTTCAACCGAGATCAATTTTTCCCCTTTTTCCTGACCGAAGGGATGCGGAAGAAGAGTATCCTCGATCGTTAGCGCAGAGGCTCCGGCTACCTCTAGTTCCTCTACGCTTCTCATGACATTAAGGGCATTTCCGTAGCCGTGATCGGCATCCACCATGAGACTCAACGAGCAGGAGCGCGTAATGCGATGGACTTGTTCCGTAAACTCAGTCAGCGTCAGCAGTACCAGATCGGGGGCACCCAGGACCGTAGCCGAAGCGATCGAACCCGCCAACATACCAATTTCGAATCCCAACGATTCCGCGATACGTGCAGAAACCGGATCGAAGATCGAGGCTGGATAGATGCACCCGGGTCCGTCAAGAACTTTTCGGAACCGTTTCCTACTGTCAGTTGCTGTCATTGTCATCTCCCAAGTCGTCTGATACTAGTCACTCCGGGTACCCGATTCAAGAAGATGCCGGGACTCCAGTTCTCGGACAAGGCTGAGCAATATCAAATCTTTGCCCCGAGGGGCCAACAGGGAGAGACCGACAGGGCAGCCGTCGATCGCGCCTGCGGGTATACTGACTTGGGGCAGGCACGCCAAACCAGCAATGCAGGTCAGGGCCATAAGGCGGTCTCGAATCGATCCTAGTTCCTGCGGTGCCGTGTTCTTGAGCGGCGCAATAGTCGGTGCTGTCGGCATGCACAGGGCCTCGCCCTCCTTCAGAAAACTGTCGAGCCTCGCCGTGACCTCCCGGCGCACTGTCTCGGCCCGTGCGATCGAATCTGCATCGATGGTTGCGACCCACTCGAAACGTTCTTTGACGCCGGGGCCAAAGGACGGCTTGACACGTCGGATCCAATCACCGTGACTGGTCCATATCTCCCTTCCTTGTAAGACACGAAAAGCGAGCATCCATTCTTCGACCCCCTTGCCGCTCAGGGATACGCGGACGGATTTTCCTACAAGACCTTCTACGACGTCCACGGTGGGCTGGAGGGCACTTCGAACAGAGGCGTCCGCAATCGTGAACGCGTCATCCGCCAAAAGCAGGCGGAGCGGCAGGGACCGCTCTGAATTGTCGCCCAGCAGCACGCGGCCCACCCGCTCCAGCATATCTGCCTTGCCTGCAAACCATCCGACGGTGTCGAAACTTGGCGCCAGCGGGACCACACCCGTCAACAAAATGCGCCCGTGGGTGGGCCGGAATCCATAAATTCCACAATAGCTGGCCGGTATGCGGACGGAGCCCCCAGTGTCGCTGCCAAGGGCAAAATCGACCACCTCCCCTGCCACCACAGAAGCCGAACCGCTCGAGGATCCCCCGGGAATTCGGGCCGGCGCGCGCGGGTTTACAGGGGTACCGTAGTGTGCATTTTCCCCGTTGATACTGAATGCGATCTCATCCATGTGGGTCTTGCCCACAAGGGTTGCGCCCGCATCGACAACAGACTGCACGGCAGGCGCTGTTATCGTTGCAGGCTTGTGAGTCCTGAGCCAGTCGGGATTGCCCGCACCCGTTACAAAACCGGCAATGTCGAATAAGTCCTTGGCCGCAAACGTGAGTCCAGCAAGCGGCCCTTCAGGTGCGCCCGGCAAAGTAAGCTCAGCGTGCTTGCAGAAGGCACCGAGATTGTCATGCATCGGCAAGGTTTTTCTCAGTGGCTTGGATTAAGTCGAAGGTACTTATAGCGATCGGCCGAATGGACGACCAAATCGCGCACCCGGGTTCCCCGGAGCACGTTAAGCGGCACATCGACACCCGCATTGCCCAGAGACCAAACCTTACGGTAGTAATCGGCAAGCCCCGCAGTCTCTTTCCCGGTAACCCCGACAATCATGTCGTTGGGTCGGATCCCTGCTTGATCCGCCGGGCTACCGGGAGAAACTCGATGAACCAGTATCCGCCCTGCTACCGCTCGACTGAATATTCCGAGCCAGGGTCGCGGCGGCGCGGAAGAACGACCCAGGATTATGAGGTCGGCGAGAATCGGCTTGAGCTTATCGATGGGAATAAACATGTTGCCCGGGATCTCGTCGCGGCCTGGCATTGCTTCCTGGACTATTAGGGACCCGATACCCAGCAGGTGCCCGTCATTTCCAATCAGCGCGGCTCCTCCGTAGTCACTGTGAGGCGGTGCGGTGAAGATAGCGTTCTCCAACAAGTACTCCCAGTACCCCGCAAAATCCCGGCGAGAAACGACAAATGCCCCCTGCACTGATTCGGCCCCCCCATGACTGGCAACCAGAACTTCGTCCCGCTCGCCTAGCTCCGCGGACTTTCCGAATTCCATAGGAGTGATCTTAAGGGGCTTGGATACGCGCAAGAGGCCAAATCCGGTATTGTGGTCATACCCAACGATCTTCGCATTGACCGGCTTGCCGCTCGGACCGACCACCTCGGCCCTCATCGCTTCAAGTATCAGATAACCTATCGTAAGAACCAGGCCATTCGAATCGATGACGACCCCGCTTCCTTCACGCTCGGTTCCAAGAGAGCGTGCCGTTCGAGCATCGGGTGGAACTTCCGAGCGAACCTTCACTATCGAGGCAAATACCCCCTTTGGTACCTCGGCGGAGTACACCGAGGCGCCAAGTGAAACGAAGATTGCGACAAGGGCTAACAGGCCAACGGAGAACCTTGGCCAAGCCCTGCTCAGGTCTTGGCCCAATGGTTTGAGGCTCAGGTTCATATTCACACCTCCTAAATTACTGTCGGTAAGCCATTCGCTCGCCAACTACCAGCAACCTCTCTATCCACCTCAGATTTGCCTGAGTATATCCTGTCACCAAATTTAGACAATTGTTTTCTCTGTCAATATTAGATCGGATGTCTCCCTGTTTCGGAGCAGACCCCCTCGGCCACAAATACTGCTCCGAGGGGAGCGAGACGGAAGGCCGCGGGCACCTGAACGTAGAGGATCCGTCAGGCCCAGACCTGAGGAGTAAGTAGCCTGGGGCATGATAGGGAGGGGCCTTCAAGGTACAGTCCCATTGCCCGCGGGCGAAAGGCTCGTTCCCCGAGGAGAAGCAAGACCGACAGGGCAGGCCCCCTCGGCACCAGGTTGCGGGCATGGATTTACGAGAGGGAGGAAGACTGAAGGCCTGAGGAACAGGAGAGAGATGGTTGGTAAAGGCCCCGGCAGTTGGAGAACCGACACGATGAGGGTGGGAGGCGGCCCTCAAGGCAGTAACCTATTTCATCAGGCCGGAAGGCTTACTCCTTCGAGGAAAGTGGAAAACAATATTGCGAAGAACATTTCGCAAAAGATCTGGGATCTGGACAGTTTGAATCTTAATCAAGTTATATCTAACAGGGATTTGAATCCCCGTGTTCGACCAAAGGGAAGAGCTGCCGCTTCTCCCCCCCCTGTGGAGTAATGGATCGCGACTCCGCGGGGGAAACCCCATCGGCTTTGTACCCGCCTCAAGAGGCGGGGATTACATTGAATCAATTCAATGATATCCGGAAATTCTTGGGGCCTGCCACAAACTCTGAAGCTCATATACGAATCAAGTTATATCGAACACGGGGTTTGAATCCCCCTTTTCGACCAAAGGTAAGAGCTGCCGCTTCTCCCCCACTGTGGAGTAATGGATCGCGACTCCACGGGGGAAACCCCATCGGCTTTGTGCCCGCCTCAAGAGGCGGGGTTTACATTAAATCAATGGGCTGATCGTTTTAATCGACAAGGAGGACTGTAAATGGAAAGGTATTTAAAATCTGTAGTGTTCTTTTTGGTTTTCCTCTTTACATCCACTCCCCAGATGAGCCGGGGGGATCTCGTCAGCGAAGCCAAGAAGGAAGGCAAGCTCTACTGGTACACGAGCATGAGCGTGGGAGACCACACCAAATACGTCAAGCTCTTCAAGAAAAAATATCCGTTCATCCAGACAAAGGTAAGGCGGTCGGGAGGAGAAAGGCTTATCACTCTCGTCCAGACCGAGCACCGAGCCGGCAATCACCTTTTTGACGTGGTTATGGGAAGCCGGTTTGCCCCTTCATTTATCAAGTCAGGAATCTTCGCCAAATACGACTCGCCCGAGTATAAACACCTGCCCGTGGGAACGAAAAGCGAGGAAGGGTATTGGGGAGACGCTTATGTGAACGGTATTGGGGTTAGCTATAACACAGAGATGGTCCCGAAGGACAAGGTGCCACAGAGGTGGGAGGATCTTCTCAATCCCATGTGGAAGGGCAAGATAGCCGTAGACCCAAGGGGTCTCGTCTGGTACGACGCCGTGCTGCGAGTCATGGGGAAGGAGAAGGGGAAGCGATTCCTTACTAAGCTCGGCCAGCAGGATCTCCAGTTTCGGACAGGCTACACCCTTAAGGCCAACAGTCTCATCGCGGGCGAGTATCCACTCTGTCTCTGCTACGTGCACCAGATTGACCGCGTGAAGAAAAAGGGGGCACCGGTCAATTGGGTGAAGAACGGTCAGCTTTTTGTGGTCAACGTTCTCCACCCGGTTTTGATAGCGGCTCGAGCCAGACACCCTAGCGCGGCGAGGCTCTTCATGGACTTTGCCTTATCGAAAGAGGCACAGCAGCTCATGATTAAATTGGGCAGAGTCGGCTCTTCGCGTCCTGATGTCGAAACAGAGGTCCCCAAGGTTGTCAAATTTGTCCCGGAAGACCTGAGTGTCTACGATCGCCAAAGAGAACTTGGAAAGGAGTTCGAGAGGGTTCTGAGGGTCAAATAGGGTTTCCCATTCAGACCTCAGTCCTTACAGAATCCTCAAGGCCCATAGTGATCCTGGAGGGTGCGGAAGTGGGCAACCTTGTCTGCCGAAAGCACTCCGGCGTTGTCATACATCTGCCCGAAAAAGATCATCAGCAGCGGCTCCTGATCCATCCCGAGCAAGCGAACACTGAAGGCCTGCCGTTCCCGATCATGAACGTCCGGTTCTTCCACAAACCGGATATCTCTGACCTCCGTGAGATGAATGTGACAGTGCCAGGCCTTGCCCTCCACTGAAACCCAATCTTCCTGAACGGACACCTGGGTTTCCTCCGTGCTGACCCATCCCTCCATAACCGCCTGCGGACCCTTGCCCATGACGAACAGAACTTCGGGAAGTCTCACGACCTCGCGGAGAAGAGCCTCGGCCGTCTCGCTGAGTTTGTCCCTATGGTCTACGCCGCCGTCCACGGTACTGATTGTTCAGTATGAGCGCCCCTTGAGGTGCTCCTATCTAGACACCATATCCAAGCTTACCAACCGCTAGGGACGGCCCTAGGATTTAAACCCTTTGCGCCATAGCTCTGCGACTTTCTGGAGGTCTTCCGGGGGCAGACTGAGATCGGCGGCAGCAGCATTATCTCGCATCTGCTGAGCATTACGAGCACCCGGGATGACAACACTGACCGCTGGATTGGCCAGGCAGAATCCAAGGGCCGCCTGGACAAGCGCCTTGACCGGTCCTCGAACAAGAAATTGGAGAAGCTCTACCTTCTTTAGCTCCTGCGCTAACACGTCGCCGGCGAACTGACGCACCCGAACATCGTCACCTTGAAAACGCTTCTGGTCGGCCAGGGTCATCTTCCCGCTTAGGAGACCACGGCGAAGCGGCACACGGGCAATCACGCCGATGTTGGCCTTCTGGGCCAGCGGAAAAACCTCCTCGGCAGGCTCCTGCGCGAAAATGTTGTATTCCACCTGCACGACGTCGGAGCGTCCGCCTTTCACGGCAGCTATCCCTTCTTCCGTCTTGTTGATGGAGACACCCAGGTGCCGGATTTTCCCTTCCTTCTTCCGCTTCTCTAGAAGCTCCCAGACCTCACCCTGCTCGATCACATCCACGGTCGGATTGTGAAGTTGATAGAGATCAACAGAGTCTGTCTGCAAACGTTTAAGACTTTCGTCCATAACCCGGTTAATATAGGCAGATGAAAAGTCCCGCTTTCCCCGGTTGGGCCCGACCATGATGTTGCCGCCCTTCGTGGCCAGGATCACCTTGTCCCGCCTCCCCTTGAGGGCTTTACCCAACAAAGTCTCGGAATAACCGGCCCCGTAGGCATCCGAGGTATCGATAAAGTTCACACCGAGGTCTAAGGCTGCATCAATGGATGCCAGCGAATCAGAATCGCTCGTCGGTCCAAAGTGACCTGCGTGCACCATAGTCCCTAACCCGATGGCACTCACCCGTAGTCCTGTCCTTCCTAATGTCCTGTACTGCATGGTTCCTCCTTTTTTTTAAAGCAAAATTTGAGTCCCAGCCCCGCTTCAGATGTCAAAGCCGTACCGGCAGGCTATAAGATTGTATCCCTTCAAATACAGGCTTACATGTACATTTCCACAGAGGCTGCGCATCGAAAACCGTAGTAAGCATGCCCTGAGGTTGCCCGCCAAGGAGAGACCATCTCGCGCGAACTGACCGTCAGCCCCTCGGGGCCGCTCGATGAGCTTCCCCCGCGTGTGACGCGGGTTTCGAAGGCCGAGAGGTTCTCCCGGCCGTCTTTGGGATCGTAGGGATAGGACCGGGCGATAGAGGTCGTCCACTCCCAGACCTGGCCGGCCATATCGAGTACCCCGTAGGGGCTTGCCCCCTTGGGAAACCGGCCGACGGGGACGGTTTCCCCGCGGAAACCGCCAAAGAACGCCAGATCCGAACGGGGTATTTCATTTCCCCACGGGTAGAGCCGACCATCCGTTCCACGCGCAGCCTTCTCCCATTCCGCTTCGCTGGGTAGCCGCTTTCCGAGCCACTTGCAGTAGGCGACGGCGCCGTGCCAACTCATCTCGCCCGCCGGGTAGTTCTCAAATCCCTTGTCGGAGAACCAGACATCGTTTCGCTGGTGAATGAGGGCATCGGGGTCATGGACATCCAAGTACATCTCACCGGCGGGGCCGAGTGGTCCCTTTACCTGGATGAACTTGGCGTA
The DNA here is from genome assembly GCA_036443615.1 of Binatia bacterium. Taxonomy (GTDB): domain Bacteria; phylum Desulfobacterota; class Binatia; order UBA9968; family CAXXLF01; genus JACZXR01. Next base: position 17,611 of record JAZFYO010000356.1, read on the forward strand.
ATCGGCTGCGGTCACGAGGTTCTTATCGATACGGAAGGCAGGGAGGGATACCCGGTGTACCGGACTCTCTTCCGTGGGGCCACCGTCGCGCCCCATGATAAAGGGACCGGCCGGTATGAGAACCATCCCAGCAAATTTTCCAGCACTCTTGGAAGGCTCTGACTTCACCTCAGGAGAAAGAGCCAAGTAACCTGCCCACGCAGCGAGCACAATGGCAGGAAAAACACCTTTTTTTGATTGTATGCAGAGCTTCATTTTGTGAAAATTTCGCGAACAATCAAATTATATCGAACACGGGGTTTGAATCCCCGTGTTCGACCACAGGGGAGAGATGCCGCTTCTCCCCCCCTGTGGCGTAATGGACCGCTACTCCACGGGGGAACCCCCATCGGCTTTGTGCCCGCCTCAAGAGGCGGGTTTTACATTGAATCAGTCAGATTAAATGTTCTCTCCAAACCTTCCTTGTCCGCCGAGACAACGGAGATCCCGTTAGCCCCGACCCGAAATCAAGCAGCTCAAGAAATCATTTCTGAAGATCATCGGATCATAGCTAATAGCCGTCTGTGTCATGAATCTGCAATTCACCTTGTAGTGTACTTACCATCCTGAGATCAATATGTCCGCAATTCTTGCAACATCAGCCTGGGATTGCATCTTCGCCCCATTATATTTTTCGGATCGGGGTTAGCCGCTCCTTTTAAAGTCGCTATTCCAAAGCTCCCTCAAGCGAGCCATCGCGCCCGCCGAAAGGCCTGCCGATCCAGAGCAAGAGACGGCTTGATCGACTTGCTCGGTGTCCGAGAACCCTACCAGGACCGTGGAGGCTTCAGGTTTCATCAGCGCAAATCGGATGGCGGCCTCAGATAGAGTCTTGACCTCCCCGTCAACTAGCCACACGAGCCTCCGAGCCCTTTCCACATCCAGGGGAAAATCAGAACCAGGCGAGAGAGTATTGGGGATGCTGCCACCCACTTCGGCAGATGTGCTAAGGGCCCCCCGAGCAAGCACCCGAATCGCGAGCACCCCCATCTCACGTTCTGCGGCTCTGTCTATGAGCATTCCGTAATCCACAGCACTGAAACCGTCCGGCACCGGATGGCCGGCACTTGGATTAAGCAGATTGTAATAGGCCTGGAATGTGTGGAACTCGCCGCTTTCAATAAGCGCACGAAGGGCCTGCGGCTCCCCCAGGCCAGTAAAGCCGAAATTGCGCACCTTGCCCTGCTCTCTTAGAGCCTTGAAACCTTCCAGAACACCCCCACCTCCGAGGACGTCATCCGGAGTCAGGGAGAAGGTAATCCACTCCCTCTTGAGTGCCACCGGGTTGTGGAGCTGAATGAGATCCACTGAACCTCTTCGAAGAAGCTTGAGACTCTCCTCTACAGAGGCGATCGTGGCTTCTCTCAGGTGCGGGAGAGCCTCAGGTCCAAACCGCGCCTTGGTGGCGAGCGTTACCTTCGCACCCGTTTCCTCCAGGACCCTTCCCAGGTTGGTCTCAGACTTCCGATTGCCATATGCCGAAGCCGTGTCGAAAAAGGTGATCCCAAGCTCCAGGGCTCGTCTCACAGCTCGGAGCTGCTCTTCATGGAGATCACGGGTCATGAGGCCACCGGCACTGCCACAGCCGAATCCGATCTCCGAGATCGAAAGACCCGTTCTTCCAAGCATTCTATACCGCAAATTAATAAACCTCCTCAGGAATCGAGCCCGAAATAGTGAACTACACCGCCTGTCTTACCTTTTCTCCCTTGAAGTGACTCTTAACCTCATCGAGGTGCATGACATCCGCATACTTGTGGTGCATGTCAAAAAGATTGATTTTGTGGGATATCAAGCTTCGATCAAAGCAACACTCCTCGACAACCACAACATGGAACCCGTTGGAATAGGCATCGACCACACTGGCACGGACACAACCACTCGTGCTCTCGCCGCAAACGATCAGCGACCCGATTCCCATACGGGTTAAATGGGCAACCAGCGGGGTGCCATAAAATCCGCTGGCACGTTCCTTGTAAATAATCAGGTCACCCGATTCAGGCTTGAACTCTTTATAAATCTCAAAATCATCCTTCTTAACATCATGGATCTGCCGATTGGTTGCGTGAACGGTGGCAGGTTTGACCTCCTTACGGGTCTCGGTTGTCGTATAGATCACCGGTATTCCTTTGGAGCGCATCAGGGAAAACAGTTCTTTAGTGGGCTCAATTGCGTTATAGGCATAAACACCACAGGCACTTTTGTGTTCTTTGGCTACTTCGTGGACCGGTTTGGGTCCACCCCGGTAGACTATATTGTAGAGGTCGATGGCCAAAAGGGCGGACCTTTCGCCAACATAGGTTCTTCTCCGGTACGGCGTGTAAATATCCAATATCTCCGCACTCACCACATCCTTCCAGCAGTGATCCTCAAAATGATCCATGACAGAAATTCTCCTTTCCAGTTTAATAATAGGAGCACCCTTCTCAATAACCCTGCCTAAGTCAGACTGTCAACCCCGACTTGGCTCTCGGTCAAAATGACAAAAATACAAATGACATAAACAGCCTGGACTTTACATTCGTTGTTTAAGAACTTCAGAGTTCGATATTGTTTCGAGTTTCGATATTCGAAATTCGGATTTCATTCTTTGCGGTCTTGGCGTCTTGGCGCGAAAAACTTTGTTGAAGTCGTTCTGTTGAACATTTTATCGGTAAGAATCTATAAGTCGAGCTCGTCGAGCCAAGTCTTGAGGGCGCGGAAATAGCGTTTCTTCACGGCAAGGGGGACGGCCGCATTTGCAGGGCTGGTCGAGGGAAGGACATAGACCGGCGCATTCACGAGGCTAACCTCCTGCGGGCCGATACTGCGGCAAGATCCCTTGCCGAAGTATCCCTCAAAGGCGGTTTTGCTGTTGAAGCAGACGGCTCGGGGCTTGAAATGCCTCACAAGACGGGCGAGACGCTGCCGACCAGCCACAAACTCGGCCGTCTTCAGGTCCCCTGCACCGCGCGACGGCCGCTTGACCATGTCGGTCAGGCCATACCCGAGTGCAGGCATCCGAGCATCTTCTTCTGGCCCTAGAAGATCGGTTGTCAATCCGGCTTCGTGAAGGAGTCGCCAAAATGAATTACGAGGGTTGGCATAGTAGTGCCCGGCCGACGACGAGACAAATCCCGGATTAATCCCCA
>JAZFYO010000357.1:0-17984 GCA_036443615.1 Binatia bacterium
TCTTTGACCAGGACTCGGGCGGCCTCAAGGGTTGCCGGAATATCGGGGAATAAGGTCCTCTCGTCTCCGATGACTTCGAGTTTGATCATATTGCCCACGCCTGCCTCACGGGCCAAACGGCAGGTCCGAATTGCTTCCTCGGCCGTAAAGCAGCCTGCTGAGTTGGGCAGGATGGTGTATTTCTTCGGACTCAAATAATCGAGGAGATTCTCTTTGCTGGAGTCTGTGATATTGACCCGCCGGACAGCCACGGTAACGATCTCCGCCCCTGACATCTCGATGGCCTTTTGGGTCTCGCGGAAGTCTTTATATTTTCCGGTCCCGACAATGAGACGCGAGCTGTAGGTTTTATCTGCTAACTTGAAGGTGTCCGCCATTATTTTTCTCTTTTTTACCCCGTGGAATAACTCCTCTACCGAGACTGAAATAATCGGACCATGCCGTTATTCCACCGGGTGGTTATCCTCCCCCGACGAATTGGACGATCTCGATTTGATCTCCTTCCTTTAGAGTAGTGGTCCCATGGGCCTCACGGGAAAGGATATCTCGGTTTAGCTCAACCACCACTCGACCGGGACGGATTGCCAACTCCCCGAGCAGCTGTGCCACGGTGAACCCTGCCCCAATCTCCTTTTTTTCTCCGTTGATGTGAACAACCACCTGACAATAAAAAAACCGTACCCGACCGAACTTAATACGTGTCCAGGGAATACGGTTTTAAGTTCGTCCCGTAGCCTCACAGTAAAGAGTCGGGACGGTGACTTTCACGCTTCCCTACGCCGGTACTACCCGGATCAGGTTCAAAGGGTTACCCGACAACCCCGTGTCGGGCTCTCAGTCCGTCATTGGCGAACACCCCTAGCCTCAATCATACCTAACAAACGAAGCCGGGCAAGTCAAACAAGGCCTTGGGATGCGTCCCAATCCCCTTAACGTTTGACGCCTTCCTCACCGAGCTCAACTCCAACACTGGCATAACCGACGACCTCCTGCATCGGGACTGCATCACCCGAATGACAATGCTTGAGCAGGCGTGCATGTTTTGCCCCCAAGGCGTTGGCGGCAAATAGGAACACCGCTGTGGGAAAAACCCCGCACATGCTGATGTCCTCATCCTCCACTATATTCAGCAGACCAACGGGGTTCAGATTTAGGATCTCATCCAGGGCCAGTCGGTCAAGCCTCTCTGTCTCCCCGGGAGAGAGATAATGGCTGAGATCGCTACTGGCAATTAATACTGTTTTCTTGTTCGACGACGCCTCCGTTTTATACAGGTGCGCTATCGCTTGGCCGAGTTTGGCGCATTCATCCTCTGAGAGATTCGAGAGAGAAACAGGCAAGAAGGTGAACCCTCCGAGGACGCTCTGTAGAAAAGGAAGCTGCACCTCTATGCTGTGCTCCTCGAAGTGGGGGCGTTCATCCTCGACCAAAAAATCAAGACGGGCCTTTAATAATTGCCCGAGCTCTCGATCGACCTTTACTTTGCCTAGAGGGGTCTCCCAGTAATCCGCCGGACTGAGCGCAGCTTTGGCCCCCCACCCCCGGTGATTCACCCCCAGGATGATGACGCGCCCAGTATTCCTGTCAAGGCTTGAGTAAAAGTGAGCGGCACACGGGCCAGAGTAGCTGTAGCCCGCGTGGGGTACCATCCCTCCTAAAAGAGACGTAGAGGGCGACTTCACTCCCTGCGGCCCTAGGGGATGGGAGACCAGGCATTCTTCCAAGAGTTCCTTAAGGTCATCGGCCTCTGCTGGATAGAACGATCCCGCAACAGCGGGATGCCTGAGTCGCTCCATGGAACCCCAAATTCTGCTATGGCGCTGCTATCTCCACCTGAAGGAGGCCGACCCCCTCAACATCCGCATCGACTTGATCTCCCGGCTTAAGAAAAAATGGCGGGGTCCGTGCAAAGCCCACGCCTGAAGGGGTTCCTGTGCTAACGATGTCTCCCGGCTCCAGGGTCATCCCCTTAGAGAGCTCCTCTATCGTCGTTGGGATGTCAAATATCATATCCCGAGTATTTCCGTCCTGCATGACCTCGCCGTTGACCCGGCAAACGAGCTGCAAGTGGTGCGGATCAGGGAGTGCGCTTTTGTGAATGATCCATGGTCCCAGAGGGCAGAAGGTATCAAGCGATTTCCCCTTGAACCACTGGCCGTGCTTGCGCTGAAGGTCACGGGCGGTCATATCGAGGCAGACGGTGTATCCGAAAATGTAATCGTAGATCTTGTCCTTGGGTATGTCCCTCCCCTTCTTGCCCATCACCACCGCAAGCTCCACCTCGAAGTCGAGACGCTGGGTCGCCTGGTGGTGAATGACTTTCCCCAGGTGACCGATCACTGAGGTGGCAGGCTTGGTGAAGTAGACTGGGGCCTCCGGGATTTTCATTTCAACCGCACGTGCCCTGGCCCCCTCGGCAATGTGCTCCTGGTAATTGATACCGAGCAGGATAATATTTTTTCTTGGCGAGGGAATCGGGGAGAGAACTCTGGTGCGGTCGAACTTGAGCAGGGCTCCCGCTCGGCTGAGCCTCTTCAATCCATCTGCACCTTGCTTATTCACATACCGTGCAGCCTTTTTAGCCACGCTCAAGGCCTTGACCCCGCCCTCGATGAAGGCCTGCATGCTGACCAAATAGGACGGCGACCCTCCTTTCAGGTACCGGCGATTAACCTCTGCGAGATCAATGATCTGCTCGCCGTCCACCAGGAGTCCTAAACGGCTCTGATTTTTTCGAGCAAAAGTTACAAAACGCATGTCTTCCTCCTTAAATTCATCTCATCCCTGCTGAGCCTTAGGCTCTCCTTTGGGAAATAGTGGGCATGATTGTCTACATTCATTGGGTCTTCCCGGACTCCGGAATGAGACGAAACCACATCACCTATAAAAAACAGGGTGCCGGATGTCAAGGAGAGCCAGGCTACCCTAAGACCTGTCTTCCCCTTGAAATCAGCTTACCCAGATGGGATAGCTTGGAGAACCCAGGCTTCCCCCCAGTCCCTAAATGCTTAATTCGTTACAGCGAGACGTAAAGCTCATTGTGTTCTCACGCGGAGTAAGGGCCTTCGCCTTTTCCTACCTGAATATCGTCTTCGCCATCTACTTGAACAGGATTGGGTATACCACCGTAGTCATTGGGATCATACATTCCGTTGCCTATATCAGCGGGGCGCTCCTCACCGCTGTGTGGGGTTATACGTCTGATCGAATTGGGAGGAAAAACGTCCTCACCCTCCTGGCAATCCTGACCATTCTCTCCAACACCATCTTAATCCTTTCCACCAACCTCGCCTTTATCCTGCTGGCTGTGGTCATAATAAATGTGGGGGCCGGAGGCTCGGCCGGAGGAGGACAAGGAGGCGGGACATTTAATCCAGTTGAGCATGCACTCCTTGCGGAGAAGTGCAGTGCGGAAAAGAGAAATCAGATCTTTGCAATCACCTCCTTTGTCGGGTCTGTGCTCGGATCGCTGGGAGCACTGATGAGCGGTCTCCCCCAGTATCTCGAGGAGGCGTGGGCTTGGAATACGGTCAATTCGTACAAGCCGCTGTTTGGTTTAACCTGCCTGTTAAGTTTCACCCTGGTCTTTATCTACCGGGCGATCCATGAAGAACACCGCCCCCAGGTGAAGCAACAGGTCTTCACCAAACAGTCCCGAGGCTTCGTAACCAAGATGTCCCTTCTGGGATTCCTCGACAATATGGGCGCCGGCATGATTTCCCCGTTGTTTTCTTACTGGTTCTTTCTTCGATTTGGGGTGGAACTGAAGGCCCTGGGGATACTGTTTTCAATATCTTACCTATTTGCCGCCGCATCCTTTCTTATTGCGCCCATGATCGCTCGTATTATCGGGGTTGTAAGAACAATGGTATTTTCTCACGCCACGGCCTCGCTGATTTATCTTTTCATCCCCTTTGTTCCTACATTCTTTATAGCAGGGGTGATGATGGTCTTCCGCTCGTTAGTTGCCTATATGGATAATCCCCTGCGAGAATCCTTCACGATGGCAATGGTGAAATCAGAGGAGAGGGGCTCGGCCGCCGGAGTGACCAATCTAGCCCGAGTCGTACCTTTCGGTGTCAGCCCCACACTCTCCGGCTACATGATGCAAAACCTTTCCCTGAACATGCCATTGGTGATCGGCGGGAGTTTCCAACTGGTCCACGACTTCATTTTTTATTACGTTTTCCGCCATGTGAGACCGCCAGAAGAGGAAAAGAGGAGAGGGTCCGGATAAGCTAAAGCATAAACCTCTTCATCTTTTGGTAAGCTGCGACAGGCTATTCTATGTATGCTAAATTGCATAGAAGAAAAGACAATGGTAAATTTGAGTGGTGGAAAAGAATCAAAAACGAAACGCCATGCAGGTTGGGGACCGCGTTCTGATAACTAAGTTTCTCCGTAAGGAGCTCTACTTAGTGGCGCGAGCAGATATCCCTCATTCCAAGGAAAGGGTCTTTGTTACGAAATCGGGATACGACTTCACCATCGGCCTTAAGATCTGGAAGGCGGATTATACTTGGAATGAGAAAAATCACATGTGGACTCCCAAACGTTAATTTTCTTCTCTTCTGCCTCAATATCCCAAACCTCTCTCTCGTTCTTCAGATTTCTTTTCCAGTAAGGCCTCCAAGGGGCCCCAGGGAAGTCCATCTGCCCAAATCCGACTTCCATATGGCCGAACGCTCTCGATCTTTTTCAGGATCGGGGTTAGAATCCCCTGAGCATGAAGGCAAACCTTAAAGACCTCCTGTCTGCAATCAACAAGGGAACGGGACCCCCCTTGATCGTCCTTCACGGAGATGATTTTCAGGTGCACGAGGCCTGTAAGATGATCCTCGACATGATCGTGCCTGTGGCACAAAGGGCCCTCAACCTGGAACGCTTCGATGGCCGCTTCACACCATGGGACCAGATCGAGCCTGCCCTGAAAACTCCACCGCTCTTTCCTGGCAAGAAGACGATTTTGATAGAGAACGCTCCCTATTTCTTATCGCGCGAGCGCAAGGGAGAGTTGATAGAGAAGGTCCTGCTGCTCTGGAGCGAGGATAAAAAGGATGAGGCGGCGCGGCTTTTCTTTGACTTCTTGGTTTTAGAGGGGGTGACTCAAGAACAGTGGAACAAGGCCCAGGACTCATCGGCAGGACTTCAGATCGAACAGCTTTTAAGTGGAGAAGTCAAAGAAGGGGGTGGGGACCTGGAAGGCATCCTCGCTTTTTGCCGCAGTCAGGGAATGGATTTAAGCGAGCACCGATCGCAGGAGCGAGATAGGCTCTTGGATCTTATGGAGGAAGGAGTGCCCGACTGGGCAGTCCTGCTGATCACAGCTCCTCACGTAGACCGAAGGACCCGTCTCTATCGGAGGTTGGAGGAGGAGGGAGCGGTCCTCGACCTAACCTTAAGTCGGGAGAAGAGCGGTAGAATCAAATCAGAGGCGCTTCGTGAGTTCCTGGAGCAGCGTCTCAAAAAGGTGGGCAAAAGGATAGAGCCCCAGGCTAGAGAGATGATCCTGGCGCGGGCCCCAGCCGAGCTCTGGGCTGTCCATGAGGAGTTGGAGAAATTGTTTCTCTACGTGGGGGAAAACCCTTCGATCAGGGCACAGGATGTGAATGAGGCCTTTTTGGATCAGGCCGAGGCATGGGTTTTTGACCTGACCAACTCGATCGCCGAGCGGGACACCATACGAGCGCTGGGACATTTAAGGCGACTCTTGTTTCAGGGGGAGCCCTCTTTAAAGATATTGGGGACAATTGTCAGCGATGTTCGGCGGCTCCTGGGCGCTAGGCACCTCATCGAAGGCGAGATGCGAAACAGGTGGAGAAAAGGCATGAGCTCTCAAGAGTTTCAGAGCAGGGTGCTGCAGCGAGGGGCACCTCTTCTCACGCGAAATCCTTACGCAGACTACATGAGTTTTCAGAAGGCAGAGAACTTTACGACCCAGGAACTGGTGAAGGTCCTGCATTTGATCTATCAAACCGATATCAGGCTCAAGTCCACCGGGAATCCTCCCCATATGGTCATGGAAAGGCTAATCCTGGAGATGTGCCAGGGAAGAGGCACGTCGGCATGAAGACAGAATGAAGAACGAGAAGCGTCAAATCTCTCTTCTCCTTGCAGTTTGCGTATTTCGCATTGCCTTGCTCCCCCCATTAGTTTGGGCGGAGATGATCGTTCAGACCTGCTTCAGTCCCACGGGGAAGTGCTCCAATCACATCATTCGAGAGATCGACCAAGCCCAAAGGGAAATTCTGGTAGCGGTCTATGCCTTTACCAGTTACGACCTCGCTTGGGCTCTAGTCAAGGCGAACAGACGCGGCATAAAGGTCCGGGTAGTCTTAGACGAGGAATTTGATCAAGAAAGCTCCTACTCGTAGGGATCATTCTTAGGACAGCATGGACTCCAGATACGGCGGGTGTCTGGTCTAACCAGGAGAAATCAAGACAGTGGGCTGATGCACCAGAAGTTTGCTGTCATAGACCGCAAGGTGGTCCTTACCGGTTCCTATAATTGGACGGCCTCAGCAGAGAACTTTAATGACGAAAACCTCCTCTTGTTCCGCGATGCTGGTCCACTGGCAGAAGAATTCCGGAAGGAGTTTTTTCGCCTCTGGGAGAAGCCAGACTGGAAGAGGTCAGGGCGCTCTCTGGGAATCGCGCCCGGGTCCGAGGGAGGATCTATCGGGTTGGCCACTCAACCAAGAGTGACACCTATTTTCTCAACTTTGGCCCCTCACGCTCTTCTTTTACCGGGGTGATCTTTTCCTCCGCCCTGCAGCTCTTCGAGCAAAGCAAGATCCACCCAAAGGATTATGAGGGAAGAGAGGTAGAGCTCACAGGAAATATCAAGAACGATCCACAATATGGGTTGGAGATGATCCTCGAAGAGCCATCACAAATCAAGCTGCTCGATTGAAAATCAAGATCCCGGAGTGTTGGAGAAAATATCCCTTTCGGGTAACATGCTTGATATGGAACCAGAGAAAAAGAGATGCATGGTCTGTGCAAAGCTCATGGTACTCAAGGGCGGGGTTTGTGATTCATGTAATGAGCGTATCCGGCGAGAGGCGATGGGAGAACAGGCAGATATCCGTACCCAGGCGAACAAAGAGTTAAAAAAACACGGGGTCACTCCAGATCAGGGAAAAGACAAGAAATAGGAATACCAGGCGCCAAAGTTCTCGCCGTCCACATTGCAATACAGCAAGTTCCGTTTGTAGCTCCTTGGTCGATCGACCCGGCTTCTTCATGGGTCCTCTCCGATGAAAGGGCAGCCAAGCCATTTTGAATCATTCGTTACTCGCCTTGGATTTCAGACCCACGAGGAAACGGAAGACCGCCTTTCTCTGATCTGGCGGGGAACGCGTTTTCCCGGATACCTCTGCCTCGGTATCTCCCTGGCCCTGCTGTTTCTCTCGGTTCCCGTCATGGAGGCGATTCGCATCCGGGGCCTGGCAAGCACGGCGGCCTCCTTATGGTACTTTCCCGTCATGAATTTGATTCTCTTCTGCGTCGCCGTTTTTCTCCTCTCGCTCAAGCGGGTCATCATCATGGACCAGAGGTCCCAACAGGTTTATTTATACAAGAGGAGCCTCTTAAGACGCAGGGACCTAGAGATGAACTTCAGTGAGATCGTAACCTTGAGGTTGGGAACAGATATGGTCTACAGCGGACCAGCTTTGGCAGGATCGACTGCGGGCCAAAGCTTTTTTCCCGCCTTTGCCCTGCGCCTCGTTCTCACAAGCGGAGAGACGGTGCTTATGGACCGGGGAAATAAAAGGCGCATTGAGGATCTAGCCCGCCGGCTGAGCCGTTATTTACGCAAGCCTATCGCCAGTGAATCAATAAACACTACCCAATCCGGATAAATTGTGATACAAGTGGAAAAAACTAACCGCTGAGGTCCACGAAATAATAGGGGTGCCCTCAGCTCAGTATCACAGCAAGGAGGCAGGCAGCCCCTGAGATATACAACACACCGAGCGATTCTTCCTGTTATTGTTCTCCTTTTCGTTTTCTTTTTCCCGTCCTCAGTCTGGCCAAATTTCCCAGAGAAAAGGCTGACTGCACGGGCGGCCTTTCTCGTGAATGCAGCCACGGGTCAGGTCCTATATCAACGAAATCCCGACCTGAAACTCCCTCCAGCTAGCGCAACGAAGGTCGCAACCGCCATTGTCGCTTTAGAGCATGGAGAACTTCACGATAAACTGCGAGTCAGCAAGAAAGTGAGAGAGGTCCCGTCTTTGAGGATCGGTCTTCGGCGTGGTCAGAGCATGAGCATCCAAGATCTACTCTACAGTGCACTCCTCTATTCCGCTAACGACGCAAGTGTGGTGCTGGCGGAGGGGATTGCTGGATCAGTCGCAGATTTCGCAGTGTTGATGACCCGTAAGGCACACGAACTGGGAGCAAAGAACACCCAATTCAAAAACCCTCATGGGTTAACGGCACCAGGACACTTTTCGAGCGCAAGGGATATGGCCTTGATCTTTACTTACGCTATGAAAAATCCGGACTTCCGGACCATCGTCCAGACAAAGAGAAAAACCGTAAGGCTCATCACTGCAGGCAGGAAAAAACGGGTAAGGCGCATCCCCCTGCGTAATAAAAATCGACTTCTTTGGAGTTTCAAAGGAGCCATTGGTGGGAAGACCGGCTATACCCGCGCCGCTAAAAAGTGTTTTGTCGGGGCGGTAGCCCGTAACGGGGTGACTCTGGTGGTTTCCATCCTGGGGTCTAGGGCACTGTGGACGGACGCCAAGAGGCTCCTTGATTATGGCTTCCGCACACAGATACAAACACAAACGCAAAGGGTCAGATCACCCAATGGTTTCATCATCCAAGTCGCTTCGTTTCTAGGGCAGGACCAAGCGGATTCTCTCCGCAAAAGATTTGAGAAAAATGGGTATCATACGTACATAGAAAAGAGCTACCCAAATAACGGACAGACCACCTACCGGGTCAGAATTGGACCCTATGCGAAATGGATTCACGCCCAGAATGCGGCCCGGGAACTTGAGAGCAGGAACGGCGTCAAGGCTATCATTCTCTTTACCTCGTCCGCACCACAATCAGTAGGTAACCATAGCTCATACCCCAACAGATGAGTGGGAGGGAAACCCTCTCTCGGAAAGTCGCCTATACTGGCCAGCGTTTCAGAGTGTAGGCCTGATCCCAAAAGAGAAACTCGTAGCGGCTACTTAGGAGAAAATGAGAGAGCATGAGCTTCCTCTCGTCATTTTTGGCGCCTGCCCCAAACCGGTCCATCAGGCGGATCTGTTCACGTACCGGCTTCCAATACTCTTCTGAGGCGTATGACTCAATCCACTCGCGGTAGATCTTGGGTTTTTTAGGGCGGCCCTTGTAGAGCCTCTCTCCAACCTCGCCGTAGATCCAATAACAGGGGAGAATTGCTGCCACGATCTCCCCCAGGCTCCCACCACGCGCCACAGCCTGCAGATGCCTGGTATAGGCCTCGGTAATCGGCCCTTTTGCCGTGCGGTCGAGCTGGCGCTGTGAAAGACCAATTTTCCGGCCAAAGGTGGCGTGGAAGCTCCTCTCCACCTCAACCGCAATGAGGGCATGGCGCGTGAAGGTCTCAAGCGTGCCCAGATCGGTTGATTTTGCCCCTCCCAAACAGAGGACCTGAGCAAAATCCAAGAGATAAAGGTAATCCTGAAGGATAAAATGGGTGAAGCGAACCATGGGAAGGGTACCGGCATGAAGCTCATCTAGAAAGGGATGGGCGAAGATCGTACGCCAAATCTTATCCGCCTTGAGCTTTAATTGTTGACTGAATTCTCTACCCATGTCACGGACCCGCCTCGATATACCCCGCGCAACAACCTCACTTCTTGCACTTTGAGCAAATTCTTCCTATAACATAGCCCCGAATGGTTGTCACCGGTACTGGTGCTCCAGAGAATCCTCAAATTGCTGAAAGGGAGACCATGAAGAAGAAAATTCACGTGCGAGTCAATGGTGAAGACCATGATCTCGAGGTGTCCACCAATCGCCTCCTGATCGATGTCTTGCGCTACGATTTAGGGCTGACGGGCAGCAAAGAAGGTTGCAGCGTGGGCGTTTGTGGAGCCTGCACGGTTCTGATGGACGGCGAGATGGTGAGCTCTTGCATAGCCCTTGCAGTCTTTGCGGATGGCCATGAGATCACTACCGTCGAGGGATTAGCCGAAAACGGAGAGCTCCATCCGGTGCAAAAGAGCTTCATCAAATACGGCGGCTTTCAGTGCGGGATATGCACCCCCGGTCAGGTGGTGGCGGCGAAGGCCTTGCTGGACCGAATCCCTAAGCCCACGGAAGAGCAGATCAAGGATTGGATGATGGGGAATCTCTGTCGCTGCACGGGTTACTACAAGATCATTGAGTCTATTCAAAAAGCTCACCAACTCAGCAAATAAGTAAGGAGTACCATGCAGGCCTTTGAATATCGTACACCCAAGAGTCTCCGGGAAGTTCACCAAAATCTGAAAGAGTTCGGAACGGATGTCAAACTCATCGCCGGGGGTACGGCCCTCGTCATCATGATGAAGCAGCGGCTCCTCTCTCCGGCATGCCTAATCAGCCTGCGCTCGCTTTCTGGGCTAAAAGGCATCGCGCAAAAGAATGGTGGGCTGCAAATCGGGGCCCTGGTAACCCATAGTGAATTGGAAACGTCTTCACTAATACGCAGACGGCTGCCGCTCTTGGCAGAGACCTACCACCATGTCGCAACGAGGCGAGTACGCAACATGGCTACCGTCGGCGGCGGGCTCGCCCATGCCGATCCCAACCAGGACCCGCCTCCCACCCTCATTGCCTTAGGTGCAACCGCCAAGGTGACCTCAGCTAATGGAAGTCGAGAGGTCCCTTTGGAGACCTTCTTTACTGATTATTACGAGACCATCCTGAAACCTGAAGAGATCCTCACCGAGATTTTTGTCCCGGTGTTGCCGACCGGCAGCGGCGGGGCCTTCCTCAAATTCCTGCCGCGCACGGCCGACGACTATGCGACGGTTTCCGCCGCGGCTGTGGTAACTTTGGACCGGGCCAAGAAGACCATTAAAGATGTCCGAATCGCCATGGGTAGTGTGGGGACGACACCGATCCGCGCAAAAGAGGCCGAGGCCGTACTCCGAGGGCAGCCGGTAAAACCTGAAGGGCTTCAAGAGGCCGCGGAGAAGGCCAAGCAGGCCGTCGACCCGGTTAGCGACTTTCGTGGATCGGCGGGATACAAGAAGGAGATGGCAGGCGTGTTCGTCCGGCGCGCCCTGGCAAAGGCACTGGAAAGCGCCGGCAAAAAGACTGAGAAGAGAGCTAGTACGACGAAGAAACCACATGCACCAATGAGGAGAAGAAGATGAAGTTTAATCAACGTGAAGTAATTCCGGTTGCCCGTGAGCCCCTGTGGAATTTTCTCATGGATATCCCCAAGGTGGCCCAGTCACTTCCAGGAGTGGAAAAGGTGGACCGGATCGACGATAGCACCTATCAAGGGACCCTTAAGGTTCGTGTGGGCCCGATCTCCCTCAACCTGCAGGGTAAGATCATTCTGGAACAGCGCGATCATGAGAACTATCGTGCGACTATGCGTGCCGAGGCAAGCGACCGTATGGTCTCTGGTGCCGTCAGGGGCAAAACCACCATGGAGCTCAAGGAGCTCAGCGCGACCGAAACTGAGCTCTTGGTGGAGACAGACGTGAACATCCTGGGAAAGATCGGCGAGTTTGGACAGCCCATCATTCGTAAGAAATCAGACGGGATGCTCAAGGAGTTCGTCGAAAACATCAAAAAGCAGTTAGTGGGGAATTAGGACAGAAAAGCAAAACCTCATTCCGGCTATTGAGCGAATTTAGTCCTGCTTTCACCAGTCTCGAATCATCGACCTATCCTGTTGTTGACCCCGCGAAGCCACGAACAGGCAACGTGAAAAAGCTAGCCCCGATCCGAAAAAACAATCGAGGCAATTGCGGTATTGAGCACTGTCGGACAGTAGTTACCGACATCTTGTTCTTCGGTCTGCAACTATACTAAAGGTGAGTTGCTGATTCTTAATAAGACAGGTCTTTCTCGAATCCTGATGCTCATCGCCAAGCATTTCTCGGACTTAATAATTTCGGATCGGGGCTAGCGACCGCTAGATGTTCTGCGTTGCTCTGCTTGAATATCTCCGTTCGCATGATAGGAAATAGTAAGGTGCAACGGAAGGCAGCATCCCACAGTGAATAGTCAAAAACCAAGAGAGGGCATAGCCCGGAGCAAGCGCTCCCTGGCTCAGCAGATAACCCGTCTTACCGAGTCTCCCCCAGCCAAGCAATTGGATTCGCGTGATCGAAGAGTTCTTCGCATTCAAGTTAGAACGGCAAGGACCGATGCTCTATCCTGGCTCGATGCCCAGAAGGCCCAGGTGAAGGTTTACTGGGCAGACCGGAAAAAACAATTTGAGATGGCTGGTATTGGACAGGCGGAATCCATAAGCAGCGATCAACATATCAGCTATAACGACCTGTTTAGTCGGATAAACGACAGCCTCTCGGGAGCCGATAAGGACGTCCGATTTTACGGCGGCGTTCGCTTCAGCAACCATCGGCTTGCCGACCCAGGATGGAAAATCTTCGGAGCCTATCGATTCATTCTTCCCCGTTTCGAACTCTACAACCACCACGACGAAAGCTCCCTGGTGTGTAATCTCGTCTATCGCCGTGACAGAAATATTCCGTTAACCGAGATCCTTCGCGAGCTCGAGGGAGTGACCTTCCCTCAAGAAAATGAGGACAATCAGATTCCCATGATGGTGAGGCGCCGAGATGATCCGGACAAAGCCGGCTGGATACAAAACGTTGAGTCCGCAATCCGATTGCTGGATCAGGGGGAGGTGCAAAAAATCGTACTCGCACGAAAATCTTCCTTTGATTTTAAAAATAAACTTAACCCTCTTGCCCTGCTCCTAAAGTTGAAGACGGCCATGCCTGAGTGTTTCCATTTCTGTTTCATGCCAGAGCCCGGGGTTGCCTTTATCGGTGCATCGCCGGAGCGACTCTACCTGCGCCAGGGTAAACTGATTCAGAGCGAAGCAATTGCAGGTACTCGCCCCAGGGGGACCTCTACGGCAGCAGACGGAGCATTGGGTCAGAACCTTTTGCACAGTGATAAGGATCTAAGGGAGCATCGCTACGTCGTGCAGGGCATCAGAGAAACCCTGGCACCGCTTTGCCAAGTGCTGGACGTCGGCGAAGAAATATCTATTTTAAGACTCGCGCAATGTCAGCACCTGGTTTCGTTTATTGAAGGGACGCTCGTCGGCGATGTCCTGGATACAGATATCCTGCAACGTCTTCAGCCAACACCTGCAGTAGGAGGCTACCCTGCAGGGGCCGCTCTTGACGAGATCGACAGGCTGGAGTCTTTTGACAGGGGATGGTACGCGGGGCCCATCGGTTGGGTAAGCCCCAATGCGACCGAATTTGCAGTCGCTATTCGATCCGGATTGATTGACGGTTCGAAACTGTGCCTTTTTTCGGGAGCAGGAATCGTGGAGGGATCCACAGCCGATGGGGAGTGGGACGAGATTGAAAACAAAATTAGTGATTTTATCAAAGTGTTGGCCAATCAATGAACGCCGATGCGCCCAACTTAAACAGCCTCTGGGGCAGACTCTTCATCGAGGAGTTGGTACGTATCGGGCTCGGTTACTTTTGCCTGCCTCCGGGATCGCGATGCGCCCCCTTGACCACGGCGGCGGCGGCCCATCCGGGAGCGACATGCATACACCACTTTGACGAGCGCGGGGCGGCCTTCCACGCCCTCGGTTACGCCCGGGCAACCGGCCGACCGGCCGTCCTCATTACCACATCAGGGACAGCCGTGGCCAATACCTGGCCCGCAGTGGTCGAGGCATCTATGGACCGGGTGCCCATGATCCTAGTCACGGCGGATCGGCCACCCGAGCTTCATGATACGGGGGCGAATCAGACCATCGATCAGGTTAAACTTTTCGGACCTTATGTCCGCTGGCAGATCGATCTCCCCTGCCCTGACACACAGATTAACCCTGAAGTAATACTGACGGGAGTTGATCAGGCCGTTTATCGAGCCCAGAGATCGCCGCAGGGGCCGGTTCATATCAACTGCATGTACCGCGAGCCCCTTGCCCCGGTTTCGAGCGGCGAGGACTACACCAGCTATTTATCCGGGCTCGAGAGCTGGCTAGGCGGGACGAAACCCTTTACCGAATACATGCTTCCCGGCGCCAGTCCAATGGACCAGCCCGTACAGCAACTGACCTCCACGCTGAACAAGATCGAGCGCGGACTCGTTGTCGTAGGCTCCCTGGGAGACCCGGAACAGAGCAGGTCGGTCCGAAAGCTCATCCAAAAGCTCTCCTGGCCAACCCTTCCCGACATCACGTCCGGGCTCCGGTTAGGCAACTACCAAAGCCCAATGATTCCTCATTTCGACGCCGCGCTTGCGTCCCCTCGTTTCGCTGACGAGAACCAACCGCAGGCCGTGCTTCATCTGGGGGGACGCCTGATCTCGAAGCGCCTTTTGGACTATCTGGAACGCTGCCGGCCCTGCCCTTACATCCTCGTTAACGACCACCCCTTGCGCCACGACCCCTTCCACGGGGTCACTCTCAGAATCGAGGCGGAGGTAAGTTGTTTCTGTGAGTCCTTGCTGCCACATTTGAAGACAAAACCAAAGAAAGAGTCCCCGTGGCTCTCCCGGTGGCGCGAGGGTTCCGATTGCGTAACCCGGACCCTAGAGGCCTTTACCATGGAAAACGGGGGCCTGAGCGAGCCCCTAGTGGCGTGGCTTGTCTCACAACTCATACGGCCCGATGACGGACTGTTTCTAGCCGCGAGCATGCCGGTGAGGGACGCCGACACCTATGGAGCCGTAAACGGGTCACAGGTTCAGGTAGCGTGCAACCGAGGGACCAACGGTATCGACGGCACCCTGGCTACGGCGACAGGATTTGCCCAGGGCCTGAAGAGACCTGTCACCCTTCTGATTGGGGACATCGCCCTTCTGCATGATCTGAACTCTCTCTACCTCCTCCGTTCAATCGAGATCCCCGTAATCGTTGTAGTACTGAACAACAACGGAGGCGGCATCTTCTCTTTCTTACCCATTGCCCAATTCCCCGATCACTTTGAACGTTACTTCGGAACACCCCACAACCTCACTTTCGAAGGCGCTGCAGGGATGTTCGGACTGGCCTACGCGCATCCTCGAACCAAAGAGGCCTTTATAGACTCTTACCGCGGGGCACATCAAAGTGGTCAAAGCACCGTCATTGAAATTACGACGGAACGCAAAGAAAACTACGATCTGCACGTAAGACTTCTTGAGACTATTACATCTAACCTGAACCGTACCTGACCTCTCGTGGCCGAAAGCTCTAGACTCCATTCTGTCGCGTCGGGTAATCCGGAAAATCCGGCACTCCTCTTTCTCCATGGCTTTATGGGCTCTCATCTGGATTGGAGGGAGGCCATGGAACAGCTCCGACCGGACTACTACTGCATTGCCCTCGATCTCCCCGGACACGGTGAGACCGGGAGATGCCCAGACCTCGAGGCCTACACCATGGCGGGCGCCGCCCGTATGGTTGCAGAGGTGCTAGAAGAGCGGAGGGTCCAGGGCTGCGTCTTGATCGGTTATTCCATGGGGAGCCGTCTGGCGCTCCACATGGCCATCCACTATACCGACCAATGCTCGGGCCTGGTGATGGAATCGGGCTCTCCTGGCATTCAAAGTGCGGGTGAGCGTGAGGAGCGCAGAGGACTAGACGAGAAACGAGCCCAAGAGCTAGAGAAGGGCAACTTCGAATCCTTTCTCCGTTCGTGGTATAACCAGCCCTTGTTCGAGTCACTAAAACGTGATCCGGTTATCATCGAGCAGATACTGGAGAGAAGGAGGAATAATGATCCCGCCGAGCTGGCGAGGTCGCTGCGGGGAATGGGGCCGGGAGGTCATCTCCCTCACTGGCAGGACCTGTCCCACCTGCGGACCCCCCTGCTCATCCTGGCGGGAGAGATGGATCTAAAGTATAAGAGAACCGCCCAAGAAATGGCAGCCTTGTGTCCGCAGGCCCGTCTCGTGCTGGTCCCAGATACAGGTCACAACATCCACTCCGAAGATGCCGGCGAGTATGTCCTAGCATTGAGGAAATTTTTAACCAGACAGGAATAGGTGAGCCATGGAGAAAATCAATTGGATCGAGGCAGGAAAATATACGGATATCAAATTCCACAAGGCCGACGGGATTGCGAAGATCACAATTAACCGGCCCGAGGTTCGCAATGCCTTTCGCCCGCTCACGGTGGACGAAATGTGTCTGGCGCTTGAAGACTCCAGGAAGGACGAACGGATCGGAGTGATCATCTTAACCGGTGAAGGCAAGGAGGCGTTCTGCTCGGGTGGGGATCAGAAGGTCCGAGGTGAGGCTGGCTACAGAAACGACCATCAGGCACAGCAATTGAATGTGCTCAATTTTCAGAGGCAGATGCGCGCGTGTCCGAAGCCAGTCATCGCCATGGTGTCCGGCTATGCGGTCGGCGGCGGACATGTGCTGCATGTGGTGTGTGACCTCACCATTGCGGCAGACAACGCGATTTTCGGACAGACCGGTCCAAGGGTGGGATCTTTCGACGGCGGCTACGGTTCCGCCTACCTCGCCCGCATCGTCGGGCAAAAAAAGGCACGCGAGATATGGTTCCTCTGCCGGCAGTACAACGCCGCCCAGGCGTTGGAGATGGGTTTAGTCAATACGGTGGTCCCGTACGAGCGGCTCGAGGAGGAAACGGTTCGTTGGTGCAAGGAGATCCTCGCCAATTCACCGATCGCGATTCGATGTCTCAAAGCCGCCATGAACGCCGACTGCGACGGCCAGGCCGGCCTCCAGGAATTGGCCGGAAGCGCAACCATGCTGTTCTATATGACCGAGGAGGCACAGGAGGGGAAAAAAGCCTTCCTGGAAAAGCGCCCCCCCGATTTCTCCAAGTTCCCCCGCCGCCCCTGACTGATGAACCGCTTCGAAAAGTGGATCCTTGCCGCACGTCCCAAGACCCTTTGGGCCTCCATCGCTCCGGTTGTGGTCGGCACGGCTCTGGCCTATGGTGACGGAGCCCATCACTGGCCCTCCGCTCTGATCGCCCTGGTCTGCTCGGTTTTGATACAGATCGGAACGAATTTTGCCAACGACTATTTTGACTACGAGAAGGGAGCCGATACCGAGGAGCGAACGGGTCCATTGCGGGTCACTCAGGCGGGCATGGTCCCTCCATCTACTATGAAGCGGGCCACGGCCGTCGTTTTCCTCCTCGCCTTTGTGGGAGGCACCTATTTGACTTGGCGGGGAGGCTGGCCGATTGCCCTGGTCGGTCTTCTCTGCATCCTGTCAGGCCTCTTATACACAGGTGGCCCCTATCCACTGGGATACCTGGGTCTTGGCGACCTATTTGTCCTTATTTTCTTCGGACCGGTTGCAGTCGGCGGTACGTACTTTGTCCAGGCACTGCAGATCAACACAACGGTCCTGATTGCTGGCATGGGGCCGGGGATGTTGATCACAGCCATTCTAACCGTCAATAACCTCCGAGATATAGAGGTTGACCGTAAGGCGGGAAAACTAACCCTGGCCGTGCGGTTTGGCAAAGCCTTTACCAGATGGGAATTCGCGCTTCTCGTCTTTTTGGGTCTTTCCATTCCCCCATTTCTTTACCTCCACACGGGCCAGCACCTGAGCTCCCTTCTCTCCCTGCTTGTTGTTCTGCCTGCGGTATCGACTTTCAGAGGAGTCTTCGGCCAGGCTGAGGGTCCGTCCTTGAACCCGGTTTTGGCCAACACGGCCCGAATTTCTCTTCTCTACAGCGTACTCTTCTCAGTCGGTTGGCTATTATGAGAATCACCGACTTGGGGATCTTCGGCTATCGTTTACCGCTGATCCGACCTGTCGTCATCAAGGGACAATCCTTGCCGACCCGATC
>JAZFYO010000358.1:0-2236 GCA_036443615.1 Binatia bacterium
GGATTCGGCCAAAAGTGGGCCTTCTATCCCGAGGAGGTTTTGATACCCCTGCTCTCCATTTCAACGCAGCGCCCGGTGAAGTGGGTAGAGACTCGAAGGGAACACATGACGGGGACCGTCCATGCCCGTGAGCAGAGTCATGTGATCGAGGCCGCGGTGCGTAAGGACGGTACCATACTCGGAATTAAGGACCGGATCACCGCAAACGTCGGGGCCGCTTATCCCACCGGAGGGCTGGCGTCCATTGTAACCACAGGGATGTTCGTTCCAGGGGCCTATAAAATTCCGAGTTACGAAGGTGAAGTGCTGGGTGTGGTCACGAACAAAACGCCCTACGGGGCCCACCGGGGCTTCGGGAAGTCCGAGGCATGCTTTGTAATCGAGCGCCTGGTCGACATCATTGCAGAGAGGCTAGATTTAGATCCCACGGAGGTCCGCTTTCGGAACTTCATCCCGCCTGAGGCATTCCCATACATCTCTGTTACCGGCCCTCGCTATGACAGTGGGAACTACGCCAAAGCACTGAGGAAGGCTCTAGATCTGGCGGAATACCCGAAATGGAAGAAAGAGCAGGAACAGCTCCGTAGGCAGGGAAGGTACGTCGGCATCGGGACTTGCCTGGTGGTGGAGCCATCAAGTTCTACCCGGATGGGCTCCTACAACGCCGGCTACTATAGCGTTCGGATGCGTGTCGATGCGAATGGGAAGGTGTACGTCTTTCCAAGCGGCAGCGACGAAGGCCAGGGACACGCCACGTCAATTTCCCAACTGGTCTCCGATGAGCTTCAGGTCCCCTTTGACGACGTTTTTGTCGTCGAAGGGGATAGTCTGGCCTGCCCTTACGGTTCAGGTTCCTACTCGAGCCGCTTTTCAGTAGTTGGCACCGCAGCGGTGACGTTGGCGGCACGCCAACTGAGGGAACGAATCCTCCGGATTGCCTCGGTTTTGCTGGGCAAGCCCCCGCAGACCCTGAACCTGTCAGCAGGCCGTGTGCATCTTCAGAATAATTCGGCCGAAGGTGTTTCGTTAACGGAAGTCGCACGCACAGCCTACTTCAGCATATTCCGTTTGCCCGAAGGAGTGGAACCGGGATTGGAAGTGCTGTACCACTACCGGGATCCGACTATAGAGTTCCAGGCAGACGAACGAGGACGTGTGGCCATGTTCAGCAGCTTCCCCTATGATGCCGAAGTGGCTGTTGTTGAAGTCGACATTGATATCGGTCTCATTAAATTTCTCACCTTCGTGTCAGTGCATGATTGCGGCAATATGCTGAACCCGCTTATTGTCAAGGGACAACACATCGGCTCTTTAGCCCATGGGTTTGGTGGTGCCATTTATGAAGAACTCCTCTATGACGATGATGGTAGGCTTCTCTCCTCTAGCTTCAAAGACTACTTTGTACCCACAGTCATGGAGATCCCCGATATGGTGTTGGACCATATCACCACTCCCAACCCATTCACCCCCGGGGGCTTTAAAGGCGCCGGCGAAACGGGGACGGTTGGACCTCCCGCGGTAGTGGCTAACGCGGTGGAAGACGCTCTGAGGCCCTTTGGTGTGAAAATCCGAAAGGTTCCCTTGAGCCCTTTTTACCTATGGTCCCTCATCGAACAGTCCCGTCGGTTAAAGAAGACAAGTATGGTTCATCCCTGACAATGAGAAAAATGAGATGACGGCTGAAAAGATAATCTTGGATAAAAGGGACCATGTTGGCGTCGTCATCCTCAACAGGCCAAACAGGCAAAGCGCCTGTGGATGCCGCTCCCTCGTCTCAGTCTCTATCCGACTTCTGTCTGAGAACTCGAACCTAGGCGACACAGTAACTGTCAACCACGCCGCCTCGAAGGCCTTGAAATGCTTGGGAAGCGTTGGGTTATAGAACGGATTTCCTCAATGTATCTCTCAAAGGAATCTCCTTTTACTGCTGCATTGATTGCCATATAGTCCCTCCTGCCTAACGCTTTCCTGTTCTCTTACCTCACTCTCCCACCTTGTGTCTTGTACCCTGGTCGGCTTCTCTAGACCCTAGCGATTTTCCAAGCCTCTACGGGGACGGATTGAACCCTTTGTCAATCCATTCACCCAGATCCGCCCCGAACCACTCGGCAGGCAACTCCCGACCAAGACCTTTCTTCTTGCAGGCCTCATAGATGAAGGCCCCGGCAGCTGCAAACTGGATGCCGACTCCGGTATTGCTCTTGTAGTAGATGATTTGCTCGTCACTAACTCTGCC
>JAZFYO010000359.1:0-2132 GCA_036443615.1 Binatia bacterium
GGATTCCAACTGTATCAACAGTTTGTAGTACTTTCTTGAGTTCGCCCCGACAGTGGGGCGAAGTATACTATAGGGTAACGGCACATATCTATCATCGGTCCATTACGGAGTATATTATGCCTCAATCCAGACAAGAGGTGAGGAACCCATGAAGAAGAGCATCACCCGTCGGCACTTTTTGGCTGGGGCAGGTCTCACACTGGCCGTGGCGTACCCGTAGTAGGTGGCTGACCCGAACCCAATGAGCAGCACCATCTTTACCCGTGTGGCTTCGGTCTTTGTAATCCTAACCGCTCGGCCGAGCCACTCGTGGCAAGCCACCGGCTCGCCCCTACTCCACTTGGTGACCAGAACCTATGCATAATCCGGGCTAGGATCCTCCGATGAGGCAAGGGAAAGGGTCCTGCCAGAGCTGCGGATATCTGATACGATGGATGAATCCATGCTGCTTGGACTCTTTTTTCTCTTTACCCTGGTTCCTCTGCTCGAGTTGTATCTGCTGATTCGGCTGGGGGCCTATATCGGTGCTGTGGACACCATAGCCATCGTGATTGGAACGGGCGTGGCGGGAGGGCTGCTGGCAAAAAGCCAGGGACTGGCAGTGCTCGATCGAATGCGCGCGGAACTCAACAAGGGGCGGCTGCCTGCGGAGAGTCTCTTTGATGGGTTGCTGATCTTGATAGCAGGAGCCATGCTGATTACACCCGGACTCCTGACGGATGGCTTGGGATTGCTTCTTCTGATTCCCTGGAGCCGGCAGGCTTTCAAATCCTGGCTCAAGAAAAAAATTCAGGAGAAGATCTCTGAGGGGGAGATTCATATCTCCACCCATTTGCACTGAAGTCGGCTAACTCGTCTTCTTGGTCAGAATGTGAACTTGCGCCAAGGGGACCTCTTTGAGCTTGGGCTGCCTTTCTGTGTTCATCGACTCCATGTCAACATTCCCCTTAAACTGGGCACCGTCCTCGACATGGATCCGCGGTGCCGTCATATTTCCACGAACGACTCCGGAGGGCTGAAGCACGATCTTTTCTATTCCGAAGAGATTGCCCTGGACTTCTCCCTCGATGGTGATGATTTTCCCGTAGACGTCCGCTTTCATGTTTCCCGTCTTGCTGACGGTGACCTGACTTTTTCTCAAGTCAATGATTCCGTCGACTTGACCGTGTACCGTCAGATCCTCTTTCCCGGAAATTTCCCCTGTGACCTTCACACCAGGCCCGATGACAGTCTTTGGGGCCTCTGTTGTGGTCTCACTCTTTTTGAGGGGAGGAAATGGAGCATTGTAATATTCATCTTTTCGTTTTCGTCTCATGAGAGCCAGTCTATTCTATTGGTGCCAAAATTCTTCGTGACCGTAATCACAAAGCCTGATCCACGGTAATCTCCATAATAGCCTGGACTATGCATAAGTTCTCTACTGCAGTGACGACATCATCCGGCGTGCTGCACCGCCTGTGTTGCACGACCCGCAAGCGGGTACCCCCGGCCTCCTCAACGTACTGCAGAGAGTACGTTTGCGGGGGCCTCTGTCGCGCGTGGCGCAAGGCACTCAGGTCGGCGCTTTCGGCACTTCGTGACGAGAACCTATGCATAATCCAGGCTAGGGGTTGGCCGACTTCGGTAGGAAGCAAAAATCTTAGGGGAGATGTCTTATGGCTTTAATGAATGATGAGTTCACAGACTATCTGGGCAAGATGGTGCAAATCACTTTTGGGGATGAAAAAGGGAAGGTGCTGGTGGGAACGGTCAAGAGTGCCGAAGAAGACCATGTCGTCATCCTGGATGCCACCGATCAGCCTCATTATGTGAGCTACACCCACATTGCTGAGTTCCGTGAAACCTGGGACCATCCCAAGCATTAGTGTTGGAGATTTTGGGTGATTGGAATGGTAAGGTTTTACGAGATAACCCACCCTTCGAAGGTGAAAATCATGCGTTATCGCCTCCCTTTTGTTTGGTTGGTTTTCTTTCTATGGGTTAGCCTGATCTCCCCGAACCTCATCAGTGCAAAGGGAGGGAAAGGCAAATCCAAAGACGCTCATGAAAAAGGGGCTGGAGTGGCCGTAGCGATCGATGTTCGTATTTTTGGGGAGAGTCAGGAAGCCACGATCCGTGCCTGGTTTTCCAAC
>JAZFYO010000360.1:0-3910 GCA_036443615.1 Binatia bacterium
GCAGTCGTCGATCGAGCACGAGTCGGCAATAATCCTGTACTGTGTGGCTTGCCGCTGGGCCACTCTCAATCCGTGTCGCAGTTAAGGTCGAGTGGCCGAGATCTGGATGATTCGCTTCCAGCACAACCCTATCTAAACGGTCCATAACCCGGCGCGCACCCTCGATAGCATTAATACCATCCCATGGGGTGCTGCTGTGGGTAGACTTTCCCCGAACCATAAGTTCCACGTCGACCCTCCCCTTGTTTCCGAGACAGACTCTATTCCTGGTCCCAAGACCGACAATGCCGTGCCGGGCCTCCAGCCGACTGTGCTCCAACAGGAACTGGGCAGCGTCATGGCGCCCGGTCTCGCCAGCCAGGCTGACCACCAGGAAAAGGGGCTCTCCAAGTGAACGCCCCAATCGAGTCAGAATACCGGCTGCGGCGATCATCGCAGCCAACGCCCCTTTCTGTTCGCAGGCACCCCTCCCCCAGGCACAGGGACCGGCGATCTGAAAGGGTTCTCCGGAGACAAGCGCACCGGAGTAAGGATCGGTCATAGAAGCGGGCGGAAAGGTCATGGCGTAGGCCATGAGGAGAAGCCCGCCGGCATGAGAAGAGCTCGGTGGATCGAGCGTCCACAACAGGTTCCCCATGCTGTCCAGTTTTGGAGCCTGTCCGGTAAGGGACTCGATCCGGGGGGCGACTATTCTCGCGACAAAGTCGCGGAGCTTAGTGTCCGCCTCCTGACGGTCGGTCTGGGGCGAAGGCGAGCGCAGCATCTCGACCAAGAGCCTATCGACCTCATTATCACTGGCAAACTTATCGACGAGAGCGACGGCCTCTTCTACTTTCAAGGGGGGCTCTCTAACCCCGATCCGAAAAACAATTGGGGCATTTGCGGTGTTGAGCACCATAGGAAAGAAGTTACCGACATCTTGATCTTCGGTCTGCAATTATACTAGAGCTGAGTTGCTGATACACGATAAAACAGCTCTTTCTCGAGGCCTGGTGCTTATCGGGAAGCATTTCTCGGGCTGAATAATTTCGGATCGGGGCTAATCGCTGAAGACCTCGACGCGGATCGGCCCTCCCCTGCCCGACTCGGGACAGGCGCTCAGGGCAGCGAGGCAATCCATCTCGGCCCTGAAATCGACAGCGGCCTCATTTTCTGGACGAATCAAGGTGTCAAACATCTTCCCCGTTTCTTCGTCGATCCGCATTGTCTGGAAGATGTTGAAAGGGCTGGGAATATCATTTGGATCTATGTTCCAAGGCTTGAGGGCCTCCGTCAGGTTTTCCCAGCAACCGTGATCAGGAATCTCAGCGGCGGTCTTGGGATTTGGATCGATACCTCCGTCAAACACCCTCTGCGCCAATCCCTTTGCAACCAATTCAAATCTCTTCCTGCTGCACATCCCCTTCTGCAAATCGTGCCTGCCACCCTTGAAGGTATCCGCCACGATAGTCAGAATTGCATTGTTCAGCTTGGAGATTAGCTGATCGTCGGTACTGATGAAGATCTTTGCCTGGTTGGTCTTTGTCCTCGCCTGATCAAACCTCTCCGTCAGATCAGTGAGATTAAAGGCCACAAAATCGACCACGCTCCTGCCAGCAACCCGTATCCTCTGACCTTTTTTGACGACAAAGGCCTGACCAGAATTTTGGGGCACAACCACACTGAGCAGAGTTCCCATAGAGTCTATCCCGCTGATTGGCTCTTGTTCCAGGCATCTCGGAAGATCATACCCACCCATCCTTCCGGCTCGCCTCTATCATAGGAAAAGAGCCACCACGATCAACCATCTATTTGTTCTCGGGCTACTTGCTGCTTAATCTCTTCCTGTAACTGCGTCAGCCGAGGGCTGAGTTCTACTTGATATACGGCTGGATTCTGAAGTGCTTTGTTCTGATCGCCGAGGCAACTGAATTCTCGCAGAAAGGATTCCCTGATCCCTTTTGGAGCGGTGGTGGTCCCTGTCATCCTTCCCTTTTCCATTACCTTTTTGAGCAAAGGTTCTGCACCTGGAAGATCCTCCTCCCGAAGGCCAATGACATCCCTCTTCAACCGGCCCTGCCCGTCCACAAAGCGGTGGACCTGTTTTCTTGCAGGCGAAGAGACCTTCCCAGTGCTGAGTTTCAAGACCGGCCGACCGTTATGCTCAACCAATTTATAGGCCATGTCAAACCACGGGGCATCGGCAGAGACGCCCATTCTGGTCCCTACCCCATAGCTATCGTAGGGGGCATTGGCCTGCGAAAGCGATTCCAGATCGTATTCGTCCAAACCCCCACTGCCGATGATCTTTACGTCGGTCAGACCTGCCTCATCAAAGATGCGCCGCACTTCGCGGGCCAGGGAAAGCAGGTCCCCGCTATCGATGCGCACTGCATTCAGCCTGTGCCCGTTCGTAGACATCTCGCGATCTATCTTAACTGCCTTGTGGGCCCCCGCCAGGGTGTCGTAGGTATCGATGAGCAGAGTGGCGTTTTTCGGGAAGCTACCAACGAAACTGCGATAGGCATCGATCTCGCTTTCGAAGCTCGTCACAAATGAGTGGGCCATCGTCCCGACAATTGGAATGCCATAGAGTTTTCCTGCCAGAACGTTGCTGGTGGCCGTACACCCGCCGATATAGCTGGCCCGTGCCACCTTCAAGCCCGCGTCGATTCCATGCGTCCGCCTGAGAGAGAAATCGACCACCGACCGTCCCTGTGCCGCATGGACGCAGCGGGAGGCCTTAGTGGCAATCAGTGTTTGCAGATTGATCTGATTGATAACGAAAGTCTCGACGATCTGCGCCTCGATGATTGGGGCGGTGATCTCGAGGATCGGCTCGTCCTTGAAAAAGAGACGCCCCTCAGGGAGGGCCCAAACATCCCCTGTAAAGCGAAGGCCCTTTAAAAATATCAGGAAATCTTCGGAGAAAAGCCCGGTCGAGCGGAGATAACCGACGGCCTCTTCATCAAAGACGAAGTCAGCAAGGTAACTCAAGACGTCTTCCAGCCCCGCGCTGACAAAATAACCCCTGCCTGGAGGGTAGGAGCGGATGAAGAGGCTAAACGTTGCCGATTCAAATTTCTTGCTATGAAAGTAGCTCTGGGCCATGGTGAGCTGGTACAGATCAGTCAGCAAGGCCAGGTTGTCACGTTTGTCCAAAGGGATTCCTTCTTCAAAAAATGCTGCTCTAGTTTAGTGTAAAGTTGACACTAAGTAAAGAGAGAGTAGCCCTTATTGATTTTCGATGGCGCTTTTGATATCCCCATTTAAGGATGTACTGACGATTTAACAAGGTAACAGGAGACAGCGTCGATGTTTCGAGACAAGGTTGAACTTAAAGACTTTGAGAAAATGGACCCGGAGTACCAGGACCTTTTGAGACGGGTTCTGACCATTCAGGCGGACTGCGAGATTGGCGGTCCCAATCTATACGTGAAGGACATGCTGCCTTCAGCTCCCAGCAAGCTTGACCAACTGGTCGTGGCCCGAACCGCAGCCGAGGAAATCGACCACTATCGAAAGATAGCCCGTCTGGCCGGGGACATTGGCACGGACGTCTCATTCGTCCTTAGCTGGCCCAACCAGAAACGCTACATTGAGGCCTTTCGCGGCAAGATCACGAAGTGGGAGGACTATGCGGTCTTTGGTTGTCTGATCGACCGCATCGGTCACTACCAGCTGGAGGAGTTCATCGATTGCACCTATGCCCCCCTCGAACGCATTCTCCCCGATATTATGAAAGAGGAGGAGGGCCACATCGATTTTGGAGTCAACAAAACGGCGGAGCTGGCCGCCAAGGGCGGAGAATCCAAAGAAAAAGTCCAGAAGTCGCTGGACTTCTGGTACGTCACGGCTCTGGACATGTTCGGTCGCTCCGAATCCAAGCGATCCGAGCGCTACCTCCACTGGGGTCTGAAGCGGCGCTCCA
>JAZFYO010000361.1:0-3869 GCA_036443615.1 Binatia bacterium
GATGTTGTGGGGGGATTTCTTGTATAGTCTCTCCTGTTCTTCCGGCGTGATCACGTCGTAGGGAGGGGCAATGACCCTCGAAAGGTCCCGTATCTTTGCTGGATTGTAGAGCAATCCGCGAAAAGGGATGATGTGTATCATAGAAATAGAGCCATCAAGAGACGGAGGCTAGGGCCTCCCTCAACTCCTTAGGGCTGATCTCTCCGTCGCGGATGATCTTTAATTGATCTCCATGAATTTCCACCACGGTCGACCCCTTTTTGCCCTCAAGCCTCCCCCCATCGATAAAGATCTCTACTTGCTTCGAGAAATAGGACCGAGCCTCTGCAATGGTCTTGGCGGGTCCTTTCCCGGAGGAATTGGCGCTCGTTGCCGTCAGCGGGCATCCCAGGCCCTTGACCAAGGCCGAGGCTACCGGGTGGCTTGAGACCCTGACACCGACTCCTCCAGCGCGGTTCATTAGCAACGTTGGAAGCCCCTGTTTTGCTGGGAGAACCAATGTCAGCGGCCCCGGCCAGAAATGATTGATGAGCCTCTCCGCCATAAGCGGGAGTTCGGAAACAATTTCCTTGAGCATATTCATGTCGGTTATAATCAGCGGAATGGGATTTTCTGGATCCCGCCCCTTGAGGGAGGCCACTCGCATGACGGCAGCCTCGTTTAATGCATCAGCCCCCAATCCATAGAAAGTTTCGGTGGGAAAAACGATGACCTCACCGGATCTCACGGCCTCTAGGGCCTCGGAAAGCAGATCAACGCTTTGTTTTTCTTTGACTCTTGAGCCTTCTGTTCTTCTGTTCGACAACAGAGACCATCTCCTCTTTGAATCGAAGCAGCTTGGCGCCAATTCGATGGTCTTTACGGGCTAAGATCTGGGCAGCAAAAATGCCTGCATTGGCAGCTCCGGCCTTGCCAATAGCCATCGTGGCTACCGG
The DNA here is from genome assembly GCA_036443615.1 of Binatia bacterium. GTDB lineage: Bacteria > Desulfobacterota > Binatia > UBA9968 > CAXXLF01 > JACZXR01. The sequence goes on from JAZFYO010000361.1 coordinate 936, forward strand.
TACGCCGCTCGGCATCTGGACAGTGGCCAGCAGCGCATCCATCCCTCTAAGAGCTGAAGAATCCAGGGGAATCCCGATGACTGGGAGCGTTGTTTTGCTGGCGACTACGCCGGCCAGGTGGGCGGCTGCCCCTGCACCTACAACGATGACCTCGACACCCCGTTGATGCGCGGAGTCTGCATACTCCATGGTTTTTACCACAGACCGATGCGCGGAAAGGACACGGGTCTCATAGGGGATGCCGAAATAATCGAGTTGCTTTTCCGTCTCTCGCATCACCTCAAGATCCGAGTCGCTGCCCATTAGAATCCCTACCTTAGCTCGCAACGAAGAGTTCTTTGGCACCGGTTTTAGCCCCCTCATACCGTCCTATTTAATGCTCGCTGGGCGATATCCGTACGGTAGTGCATACCCTCCCATTGTATCTTGTCCACGGCCTGATAGACCGCCCGTACGGCCTTTTCGATATTTTCCCCCAGGGCGGTGACACCCAGGACTCGGCCCCCGGAAGTCAACCATTGATCATCTCTTTTAGCCGTTCCTGCATGAAAGACAAAACCCTTCCCCCAATCTTTCAGATCTTCTAGTCCCCTGATCTTTTTTCCTTTCTGATAGGCCCCTGGATAGCCCCCGGCGCATAGGACGACGCAGACGGAGGTACCATCCTCCCATTCGGATTCGACCCGATTCAGCCGTCCCTCGATGGCAGCCTCCAGTAGAGGAACCAGGTCGCTTTTGAGCCGCATAATTACCGGCTGGCACTCGGGATCACCGAATCTAGCGTTGAATTCCAAAACCTTCGGTCCCTCGTCAGTGATCATGAGCCCCACGTAGAGCACTCCCTGATAGCGGACCCTTTTCCTCTTGAGGCCGTCAAGGAGAGGTTTGAGGATCCGTACGTGGATATCGCGATGGACGGTGGCATCTACCACGGTGGCTGGAGAGTAGGCACCCATGCCGCCTGTGTTCGGGCCGCGGTCCCCATCAAAAACCCGTTTGTGGTCTTGAGAAGAGGCAAGGGGAAGGATATGTTCACCATCGGTCAGCACCATAAAGGAAGCCTCTTCACCTATCAGCAGCTCTTCAACAACCACCTTGTCCCCTGCTTCGCCGAAGGCCTTGCGCACCATGATATCATCAATAGCTGCCTCGGCTTCTCCCTGGACAGAGCAGACAGTGACCCCTTTTCCCCCAGCCAAGCCATCGGCCTTGACCACACAGGATTTCTTCTGGGCAACGTAGCGCTTGGCCGAGGCCGGATCGGAGAATGTAACAGCGGCCGCCGTAGGAATCCGATTCTCCTCCATAATCTCTTTGGCAAAGGCCTTGCTTCCCTCCAATCTTGCCGCACCACAGTTGGGTCCGAAAATTCTCAGCCCCCTTTTCTCAAAGAGATCCACGATGCCAAGTGTAAGGGGAAGCTCTGGCCCCACCACGGTCAAATCTATCTTCTCTTTTTCGGCAAAGTCGCTTAGTTTCTCGATCTCCTCCGGCCCTATGGGTACCAGCTCCACCATCTCGCCTATGCCTGCATTGCCGGGGGCACAGTAGACCTTCTCCGCCTTCGGGCTTTGTCCGATCTTCCAAACTAGAGCGTGCTCTCGCCCCCCGCTGCCGATCACTAATATTTTCATGCGGGTTGTTTAAAGCAGACTTAACGTTACAGAACAGGGGCTCCCCATTCCTTTGCTCCCATTTTTCATTTGCCGGCAATGCTGTCGTGGATCGTGCTCGGGTCTCGTGCTCGTTTTCCGGTCACGAACTCCGAGACACGAACACGAAATGCTCTGTTAGTGTCTGAAGTGCCTGATGCCGGTGAAGAGCATGGCCATGCCATGCTCGTTGGCCGCCGCGATCACCTCCTCATCCTTTATGGATCCACCGGGCTGGATGATGGCCTTAGCCCCTGCCTTCGCAGATTCATCAACACCATCGCGAAAGGGATAGAAGGCGTCCGAAGCGACTGCAGAACCCTTGAGGTCGAGATTGTTGGCATGGGCCCGCATGACAGCCAGCTTGGCCGAGTCAACTCGGCTCATCTGTCCTGCGCCTACTCCTAGGACCTGATCGCGCGAGGTAAATACTATAGCGTTGGACTTTACATGTCGACAAACACGCCAGGCAAAATCCAGGGCCTCGTATTCTTCCTCTGTCGGTTTTCGCTCTGTTACAATTTTACAATTCCTGACATCAGTTGAAGCCGTGTCCCAATCCTGGGCCAATATCCCTCCACGTACACGGCGCAGGTCGAAACCGCCTGCATCCTTTTGTCCCATATCGACTTCGAGGAGGCGTATATTCAGGAGCCGCTTGGAAGAGGAGAGTATAGCCTTCGCCTCCGATGTGAAGGCGGGTGCAATAACAATTTCTAAAAAGATATCTTTGAGCTCCTTGGCCGTTTCCTCATCTACCTGCCGGTTGAGCGCTATCACGCCGCCGAAAATTGAGACAGGATCGGACGCACGCGCTTTGCGGAAGGCGTCCGCAAGGGAATTTTTCGAAACCGCCGCCCCACACGGGTTGGTATGCTTAATGGCTACTGCAGCGGTCTGTGGGAACTCCAACAGTGACCTCAGCGCGGCATCGGCATCTATAATATTATTGAAGGAAAGCTGTTTCCCCTGAATCTGCCTGGCCTGGGCAATGGAGGGCCCACCACCTTCTGCGCTCACATAGAAGGCTGCTCTTTGCTGAGGATTCTCTCCGTAGCGCAGGTCCTGCAGCTTGGTGAATTGCAGGTTTAGGGTCTGGCTCCAGGCGCTGGGTCCTTCCCCGCCATCCAGTGAACCCAAATAGTTGGATATCGCCCCGTCATAATGCGCTGTGTGTTGAAAGGCCGTGCAGGCCAGCCGGAATTTGGTCGCCTCTGAGAGTTCGCCTTTACGTTCGCGCAATTCCGTAGAGATCGGGCCGTAGTCAGCCGGGTTTACGATT
>JAZFYO010000362.1:0-5013 GCA_036443615.1 Binatia bacterium
AAGGAGGCTTTATAAAAATCTTATCTCTTCTATTTCTTTTTTTTCTTGTTCCCACCACCTCCTCGGGTGCAGAGCCAAAAAAGGAAGAGATTCTCGAACCCGTCGTGGTCACAGCAACGCGAATTGAGACACCCCTAAAAGAGGTTACCATTTCTATTTCAGTGATTACCGCAAAAGACATCGAAGAGCAGCATGCGGTGACAGTCTTAGATGTGCTCCGCAATGTGCCAGGCCTGGACGTGATTCAAACGGGTTCCCGGGGAAATTCGACATCGGTGTTTATCCGCGGTTCTGAGTCGGACCAGGTCCTGGTGCTCGTTGATGGAGTAGAGGTTAACAGCACTACCCAAGGCTCCTTTAACTTTGCCCATTTGACCACAGAGAACGTAGAGCGGATCGAAGTTCTAAGAGGAGCGGGTGGCACTCTTTACGGTTCCAAGGCCATTGGAGGTGTCATTAACATCATCACTAAAGCGGGCAAGGGAAATACCGAGGTCAGCATCTCCTCGGAGGGCGGTAATGGTCATACCCATCGGCAGGTCCTTGCTCTAAAGGGTGGTACAGAAAAGGTCGGGTATTATTTCTCCGCCTCCCGATTGGAGACCGACGGCTTTCACCGTTTTAACGACGACTACCAAAATCTGAATACGTCCGTACGGCTTGACTACAATCTGACGGAAGATTCAGCACTAAAGGGGATCTTCCATTTCGTCAAAACTGACTTGGGGCTCTTTAACAGCAACAACTTCATTGCCGGTGCAACGGATCCTAATGCCCGACAGGCCTTGACTCAGTACTTGGGCAAGTTAGAGTGGCAGCAGCGAATCCAGCAAGGGTGGAATTACCGCATCTCCGGATCCATCTTCAAAGAACACATCAAGAACAGCGATGATCCGGAGCTTGGGTCTTTCGACACCAGAACTCGGAGTCGTTTTCGTCCCCAGATTGGCACGGCGGAGATGCAAACCAATTATCGTTTTGGAGAATGGAGCACAACTACACTTGGCGTGGAGTTCAAGCGGAGAAAGGCTAGCACATCCAGCGGGATCAATCGGGCAATTAGGGACATGGGATACTATCTCCAGGAACAGATCCGACTATTTGATGATCGCCTCATCTTGATTCCTGGAATTCGTTTGGACGACCACCAGGCTTTTGGTACGGAGTGGAGCCCCTCTTTTTCTGCAGCCTATCTCTTCAGAGAGACCGGGAGCAAGATCAAATGGGGCTATGCAGAAGGCTTTAGAGCTCCCACATTAAATGCTCTTTTTTTCCCCCCTGGCTTTGGTTGCGCTGCCTTCGGCAATCCGGACTTGGGTCCGGAGAAAAGCTGGGAGTTGAATTTGGGAGTTGAACAAACCCTTTTGAGTGACCGAGTAAAGCTAGGAGCAACCTACTTTCATCGGGAAGTTGATGATTTGATTGGGACGGGTCCCACTCCCGATCCTACAGATCCTGCTTTCTGCGTGCGTGCCGAGAATGTGGGGCAGGCGCGATTTGATGGTGTGGAATGGGAGGTGAAGGTGAAAATCCTTCCTGGCCTTTTAGCCAGGGCTAACTATACTTATCTCGATTGGGACACTGAGGACGGCAGGCTCCCCCGCCGGTCCAGACATCGTGGAAACGTCAACGTCAACTACATCTACCAAGGATTTCAAATCAATCTCGATGCCATTATCGTGGGGAGACGAGATGACCGCGACTCGATCAGCGGCGCAGACATTTCCAAGTCTAGCTATACGAGGTTCGATCTGGCGAGTTCTTATGCCTTGCCTATCAGGATGTCCTTAGTTAAGGGCTTGAGCCTTTTTGGCAAGATTGAAAATCTCTTTAATAAAAAATACGAAGAAGCGGACGGCTTTCGTGCCCGTCCACTGAATTTTCTGGTTGGCATTCGAGGGGCCTTTGGAAAGGATTAGGGTAAAGTTCTGCATAACCTCATAGACTAAACTGAGTACCGAATTTCTTAAGTCGTTTGGAGGCGATGGCTTGAAATCTTTCGTAGAAACCCATAAGGGATTCACAGCACATAGGGAAAGAAAGGCTCTGATAATCAGCTTTCCCAGACCTGTAAGTACTTTAAGCTGGGGAGTTCTAAACGGCGGCTTCTGCTCTGCGGATTACATCGTTATCTTCCAGGTAAGTGGCAGAGATAGGGAATTTACCACAGATCCCAGCCGGTTCATCAAGTCTGCCGCCCGTGATCTTGGCCTTGAAGGTAGGATAGTAGGGATGGCGACCTCTGTGGATGTTGCCTCACTTGTAAGCGTGAGCTTCTCTCATGTCGAGACGCAAGTCTCTTGTTTCGCTACTGTAGGGTGGGGAAATGCACTGAGCGTGGGAGAACCGGCCACATGGCAGGAAAGTGACGGGAAGCCACTGAATACAATCAATCTGATTCTGCTGATTCGGCCTGGCCTTACGGCTGAGGCTATGGTTGAGGCCGTCCAGATTGCCACCGAAGGACGTGTAAGGGCGCTTAATGAGGCCGGAATCTCAAGTTCCCAATCCAGTTTGCCTGCAACCGGAACGGGGACGGACTGTATTGCCATCGTTTCCCTAGATAAAGGTGAGGCTCCTTATTGTGGCAAGCACACCAAGTTTGGCGAGTTGATCGGCTTGGCGGCTTACGCGGCAGTAAAAAAGGGGCTGGCGATGGGATTGGCCACAAGCGGGCTTAAAATTGGAGGTTGACTCATATGGCGAACAAGAATGGGCAATTAATGGCCACGGACTTTACTCCATTAGAAAGAGAGACCGTTTACAAAGCCATCTTTGCTCGTAGAGATGTCAGACGATTCTTGCCCACTCCGATTCTTTCGGAAGTAGTTGAAAGGATCTTGCTCGCCGCCCACCACGCCCCCTCCGTGGGATTTATGCAACCTTGGAGCTTTATTTTGATCCGGGACCCTCAACGGAAGAAGCTCATCAAGGAAGCCTTCCTTCAAGCACGGAGCTTGGAGGCGGAACAATTCTCTGGTGAGAGAAAGAAACTCTACCTCAGCCTTAAGCTCGAGGGGATCGAAGAGGCGCCCGTCAATATTTGTGTGACGTGTGACTCGACTCGCCACGGTCCCGCGGTATTAGGTCGCACTTTGATCCCCGAGACGGATGTATACTCCACCTGCTGCGCGATACAAAACCTCTGGCTTGCTGCAAGAACCGAGGGCCTGGGAGTTGGATGGGTAAGTATCCTTTCACAAGAGGAACTAAAAAAAACCCTAAGACTGCCGTCCTATGTGATTCCGGTTGCCTATCTGTGCATCGGCTACCCCGAGCGCTTCGAGACTGAACCGGACCTGCAAAGGGCTGGCTGGCTGATGCGGCTGCCTCTCAAGGAAGTTATCTCTTACGAGGTCTGGAACGGGAAAAAGGTCTCTGATTCTTAACTGACCATGGCAAAAGCCCTCATGATCCTCGGGACGGCCTCCGATGTCGGAAAAAGCGTTGTCGCAGCCGGTCTCTGTCGCATTTTCTACCGCTCAGGAGTGCGAGTGGCGCCATTCAAGGCCCAGAACATGTCCTTGAACTCCAACGTGACGTCCGATGGAAAAGAAATCGGGTGGGCCCAGGCAGCCCAGGCGGTGGCCTGTGAAATTCCGGCAAGGGCGGACATGAACCCTGTCCTGCTCAAACCGGTCTCCGATATCGGCTCTCAGGTGATTCTTCAAGGTAAGGTCTACCGCAACATGGGAACCAGGGCCTACTACTCCGGGCGTAAGCATATCTGGAAAAAGGTCCGGGAAAGCTATTGCCGCCTGGCAAAGGATTTCTCTCTCATTGTCCTCGAAGGGGCCGGCGGCGCCGCGGAGGTCAACTTGAGAAAGTATGATTTCACCAATTTCCGTATGGCGGAGTTTGCAGATGCGGATGTGCTCCTTGTAGGAGATATTGAGCGGGGGGGGGTTTTCGCTTCACTGGTGGGGACGATCGATCTCCTGAGCCGGCATGAGAAACAGCGAATCAAAGGAATCATCATTAACAAGTTCCGCGGCGACGGGAGGCTCTTCAAAGGCGGCGTTGACTTCCTGGAGCAAAGAACCGAAGTTCCCATCCTAGGGGTACTCCCCTACTTCAAGAGATTGGCCCTTCCCGAGGAAGACTCGGTTGCCTTGGAGCGAAGGAGAAGAGAGGGAAAGCCGTTCTCTTCGCGAACCGTCAATATTGGTGTTATGCATTTCCCCCACATGGCAAACTATACCGATTTTGCAGAGCTAGAGAGAGAAAAGGATGTCGTCCTACGATATCTGAGAGAACGCGAAGATCTCTCTCAGGCGGACGTCGTAATTCTTCCAGGCTCAAAGAACACCCTGAGTGATCTTGAATGGCTTCGGAAGGAGCGCTGGGTAAAAGAGATATCGTCGTATGCGCGGAGGGGAGGTAGGGTTGTTGGGATCTGCGGTGGCTACCAAATCCTCGGAGATGAGATTAGAGACCCTCTCGGGGTCGAGGGAAGAAGGAAACGAGGAAAAGGACTGGGTCTCTTGCCCGTGAGGACCGATTTGACAGCGGAAAAGATTACGGAAAAAGTCATCGCGCGCTCCCAGCTACACGGATTTAAAGGTCCGATTGAGAGCTTCGAGATTCACATGGGAAGAAGCCAGATTGGCAAACCTGCCTCTCCGGCTTTTAACATTCTCAAACGCGCGGGACAAAGCGTCAGCGAGACAGATGGGGCCATGAAAGAAAATGGACGTATTTGGGGAACTTATCTCCACGGCATTTTTGCCAACCCCTCTTTTCGGCACGACTGGCTTAAAGAGCTTTTCAGGCTTAAAGGTCTTCGCCGAAAGGCTGAAGAAGGATTAAAAAGAGATCCCTATGACGCGTGGGCTGATCATCTCTGCAGGCATCTCGACATGAAACAGATCTTTGATTTGATCGACGCAAAAAAACCGAAAAATCTCTTATGGACTGGCAAGCGTTATTAGAATCATCTGCGGTGCTCCTTATAGGGGCTTTTCTCCTGGATCTCGCCACCGGAGATCCTCGGTGGCTTCCCCACCCGGTGGT
>JAZFYO010000363.1:0-3876 GCA_036443615.1 Binatia bacterium
TGCCTTCTATGGCTAATCGGTCAATTAGCCGCGTCTGGTATCCCATCATGCCCTGGATGATTCTACAGTCCCATGCGCCAAGAAAATTTCCTGTAGCTGCGCTTCCAAAACGGAATAGGGTAAAGCAGCAACATATAGTTCTGTTCTCATGTCGTCCTCCTAGAAAATGTTAAGGTTGTACCAAGACCCCTAGCTGCACGTAAGGTAGTGCAACTATAGAAGCTTGCTATAACAAATTTCCGAAACCCTTTAGCTCCGGATCCCACCACCACCACTCCACAACAACAGGGAGCTAGCTCAGAAGGTGAGAAAAACAGTAGATATCGTAATGTCGCATATCATGGTCGTTGAATCAAGACCCAGGAATAAGATTTCTTCATAAGATGCAATTAAACGACGCTTTAAATGAGTCTAGTTGCATTAATTATGCTGTCTCTAAACGCACCCTTACCAGAGGGTGTCGGAAATCCACTTGCCTCAAATTAGACAGAAGGGCTATTCTGTCTCATATCGCCTTCCGCCCTGTAAAGACAATCTTCACCCCCCTGTTATTTTACAAGGTTTCTACTACAGTAACCTAAAAGGAGAATGAAAGGGTACTTGTGGGTGGAAACTTGTTGCTTAGAAGCTCGAGGGAGCGAACTTTTTGTTATTGGAAATGCTTGCTTGGACGAACCTTGACATTCGGCTATCCTCCTCTCGATCTTCCTCGGGGCGGTGAGCCTGCCGAACCGCGACCCTGAGTGCTCGGACCGAAGAGAGCTCAGTCGAAGCCCCGGAACTCCCTTCGGTCAGTCCGGCTTGGCGTTGTCGGTGGGAGCTTTTCCGATTGACAATTTCCCTTCTGTTGGATTAAGTTGCCAACAAAAAAACCACTAAAGTATCGGTAAAATTGTAACAGAGACTCGTGGACGTATTAAAATGCAAGAGATTATTATTTCAGCGGATTCTCATGTGATGGAGCCACCTGATCTGTGGGCGAAAGGGGTTCCGGCGCCCTTCAGGGACAATGCCCCCCGATTTCCCGATTTGGTCGAACAAGGGGATTCAAACCCCGTGTTCGATATAACTTGATTCTCGGGTCAAGCCCCCTTCTTTGCGTAGAAAGGACTGCCAATGACTACACTAGTTACGGGGATCGGTTTGGTGGGGACCGCGTTTGCAAAGGTGGCGCTTCAGCGGGGCGAGCGGTTGGTCTTTTTCGATTTTCAGCCTCGCGGGGAGTTTCTGCGAAGAAAGCTCGGTGATGCCGGGGTTGACGTCGTAAAAAAAGACATTAGGGATCTACCGGCACTTGTGCAGGCGATAAAAGATTTCGACGTGGATACGGTTGTTCACACTGCGGGTCTAATCGGAGGCCGTGTGGCGGAATCCCTCTATACAGGGCTGCAGATCAACGTCATGGGAACGATCAACGTGGCCGAGGCGGTTCGGGTAACTGGCGTTAAGCGGCTCGTTCACATCAGCACTCTCAGCGTCTACAACCGAAGGCTGGAGGGCTCAACCCCAATCAGCGAGGAATTTAATAGAGGTGATGGCTTTCCCTACGGAAACTCCAAGGTGGCCAAGGAGTTGATGCTGGAGGCCTATCAGCGCCTGTATGGCTTTGAGCTCATCGTGCTTCGATTGGCCAATGTTTATGGTCTTGGCCATTTCTGGGCTGGCTCCGCCGGAGGTGGAAAGATCCAGACCCTTCTCGAGAAGGGGCTCCGCGGGGAAACGGCCCGGATACCCCAGGAGCAAACCATGAGCTTCGAGTATATTTATTCCAAGGACGTGGGCCGGGCAATAGACCTGGCCGCGACCGTGCCGATGCCAGCTAAGAACGTGTTCAATATAGGAACCGGGAAAGTATTGACCTTTGAAGAGCTTACAAATGCAGCGAGGCGAGTGCTTCCAAAGCTTAAGGTAGAGATTATACCGGGTAAGCCTCCGCACCTTTCAGTAGCGCAACCCATGGATTGTTCGCGGGCCAAGGAATATTTATCGTGGGAACCGCAGTTCACCATGGAGCAGGCCTTTGAGGATTACACCCAGGAGCTTAAACGCGACGGAGGTGTTGGCCATTAGCGACTGGGATGAATGCGCGATATCCCCGCCTTGGAGTTCAGTATGAGGGGCTTCCTGGTTCCATTTGTTTGCTTTTTTATCTTCCCCTCATATCTCCTAGCGGCTGAGCTTTGGCTTCGTGAGAGCCTTGTCAAGAAACACGCCAAAGATATTCTGGTTACCATCCGGGCAATCCCCGACCATATAGGGAAGAGGGCCCGGCCGATCAAAACGGGCTGCGACCTCGACGTCCCGTTGAGGAGTGAAGACATAACCGTACCGACCATTGGAAGAATCCAGAACGCCTGCTCTTATCCTGGAGGAGTCACCCCCGACTACTGGTCCAAGAAACTAATGACTCTCGAAGGGCAGAGCATGGAAGTGGAAGGGGTCCTTCGGATTTGGCTGGAGCACCCTCCAAAGGGAGGTAAAAAGCAGTGTGAGTGTGACGAGTTGCCTCGTTACGCTAACTCCAACCCTGATCATATGGTAGAGCTTCATCCATTAACCCGCTTGGGCAGCGCCTCTTTCCTGCCGATGACCAGGGAAATTCAAAAGGATGGCACGCCATACGTAAGTAATCTCGGAGGCAAGCTCCCCTCAACATTGGGCAGGAAGAAAATCGCTGTTCGCCGGGTAAACAGGGAAGGAGAGGCCTACATTGCTATAAAGGGACCAAGGACGGGATACAGTCACTGGACAATTCTCGCTGTGGTTATGAGCATTGCTGAGAGGCGAAGAGGCGGCCATGCCTTCGATGTGGCAGTGATACATCGCGATGGGTTTATGAAGAGGAACCTTTCTGCCCTTACGATCGAAGGGACTCCGGCAGATGATGGCGTGGAAACTCTTCAGGTCAATGATGAGGTAGTGCTGTTTGGCATTGTGAGGCTGGACTTGGCTTTGATAGAGAGAAAAGCGGGGCAGGCATGGAGGACAATACCCATGCCGTATGAACTAATTGTTCTGGACATCATGAGATAGCAAGCTGATGGTAAGGGGCCGGGATAGAGGTTGAGCCGGTTTTTCCGGTGCTGGGTGGGCTTGGTCAGCGTCTACTTAAGGAACTTCCGGATGCTGGCAGCAACCTCCCTTGGCCTGAATGGCTTAGTGATATAATCGTTCAATCCAGCATCGAGACACTCGTCCTTTTGCTTTAGAGAAGTATCACCAGTCACAATGATGATCGGCGTGGATTGGGTCTGCGGGTTCTGGCGGATCAGGCGGGCAACCTCCAGCGCGTTCATATCAGGAAGAGAGAAATCCAACAAAATAAGGTCTGGCAGTTCAGCTGCGGCAACATCCACTGCTTGCCTGCCGTTCACCGCAGTAACGCAGTCATGGCCCTCACGCTTAATGATTTGCTCGTGGATGTCGATCAAATACGATTCGTCGTCTACTATGAGAATTTTTTTCTTCACTGCCCGAGGGAATAAATTCAATGTAAACCCCGCCTCTTGAGGCGGGCACAAAGCCGATGGGGTTTCCAAAGGGGAGAAGCGGCAGCTCGCCCCATTGGTCGAACACGGGGATTCAAGCCCCGTGTTCGATATAACTTGGTTGATTTACCGCCGTAGTTGTGGCGGGTAAAGACGATGCCTGCCAAATAGCCTATTTAACATTATGGCAGCAAAAGATGCTTGTCAACTAATACGCTCATTCCCTTCGCTCTGAATTCCTCCATTCTGGCTACCCTTGCTCTTTACTTCTCGCCAAAGAAAGGATAACAAAAGTTCCCTGATGAAAAAACCTGCCATGTGATTCAATGTAAACCCCGCCTCTTGAGGCGGGCACAAAGCCGATGGGGTTTCCAAAGGGGAGAAGCGG
>JAZFYO010000364.1:0-7487 GCA_036443615.1 Binatia bacterium
GGACCAGGAGGCTCCCGATCCCGGGCCAGGAAAAGACCGTTTCGGTAATGACAGAGCCGCTGAGCAGCGCTCCAAGCTGCAGGCCAAGGATCGTGATAATCGTGATCATGGCATTGCGCAGTGTGTGTTTCCAGATCACAGTCCTTTCGCTCAACCCCTTGGCCCGGGCCGTAGTGATATAGTCCTGCCGGATAACCTCCAGCACGCTGGACCTGGAGATCCTTGTCACTATTGCAGCCAGGCTCGTACCCAACGTAACAGCCGGCAACAGAAGGTGTTTGCAAACACTCCAGAAAGCACTCAGGTTCCCTTGAAGAAGGGTGTCGACCAGGTAAAAGTGGGTGATGGGCTCCACGTGGATCCCGTAGCCGATTCTCCCGGCGACCGGCAGAAGGTTCAGCTGACCTCCGAGGAAGAAGATAAGCATGATGCCAAGCCAGAAATTGGGCAGCGAGAGCCCGATGAGGGCAATCGTCATACCCGCATGGTCCCAGATGGAATTGTGCTTGATGGCCGAATAGACACCGATAGGTACGGAAATGAGAATGGCCACGAACAGGCTAGCCAGGGCGAGCTCCAGAGTTGCCGGCAGGCGCTCGAGCACGAGCGTCGCAACGTCCTCCCGGTACCTCAAGGAGTCACCGAAGTCGCCCTGCGCCGCGTGCTTCACAAACTCCCAGTACTGGACCAGAATGGGCTTGTCCAATCCCCATTCCTGGCGGGTCTGCTGGATATCGATCTCGTCCGCCTCTTCCCCGAGAAGCAGGCTTACCGGGTCTCCCGGAGCCAGGTGCATCAGCATGAAAACCATAAAGGACATCCCCAAAAGGACGGGGATGGCTCCAACAAACCTGCGTCGAAGCATAGCGGTCTCCCGGGTTCTCCTGCCGAATGCGGCCTTCTATCCTAACACTGCGTGCCTTTACAAACCCAACTCTGAAAACGACCGGTCCAACAATTTTAATGCCTGGTCGATCTGATCCTTCGTGACGTTCAGCGGAGGGCTAATGCGGATGACGTTTCCCATGAGGCCCCCTTTCCCAATCAGTAGCCCGTGACGCTTGGTGAGCTCGAAGATCCTCCGGACGGCCTCCGGGTCAGGTGTCTTGTTGACCCCTACGATCTCCAGGCCCTGCATGAGTCCCATTCCGCGTACATCACCGATCATTGGAAATTTCTCCTTGAGCCCTTCCAGCCCCTGCCGCAGGCGACCACCCATGGCTGTAGCGTTCTGAACCAGCCCCTCCTCCTCGATGACCTCGATGGTCGCCAGGGCCGCAGCGCTGGTCACAGGATTACCGCCAAAGGTGGAGATGGAGAAACCCTTCATGCTATCAGCTATCTCGGGAGTGGCGATGGTGGCCCCGATGGGAACCCCGTTGGCCATCCCCTTGGCAAAGGTCATGATGTCGGGCTCTACGCCCCAATGCTCGATACCGAACATTTTATCTCCGGTCCTTCCCCAGGCGGTCTGAACTTCGTCACAAATGAAAAGGCCCCCGTATTTCCGCAGGATCTGAACGATCTCCTGAAAGTACTCCTTGGGAGGCGTGATAAACCCGCCGATCCCCTGAATCGGTTCGGCAATGAAGGCGGCGATCCTCCCTGATGTAGCAGTCTGAATGGCCCCCTCCAGATCCTTGGCGCATTTGAGGTCGCAGCTCGGGTATGTGAGGCCGAAGGGACAGCGGTAACAGTAGGCATTGGGGATATGATGAACACCCGAGCTGGGTGTTGGCGTAAGCCGCCAGGAATAATGGCCACTGAGGCTCATGGCGAGTTGAGTCCGACCGCTGTAGGCGTGGCGCAGCGCAATAACGTCCTGGCACCCGGTGTGAAGCTGCGCTACCAACACCGCGGTCTCGTTGGCCTCAGTACCGCTGTTGGTAAAAAACGATTTCTGGAGCCTGCCGGGGGTAATCTGGGCCAACTTCTCGGCCAGCCGGACATGAGGCTCGGTCGGGTAGAGGGTAGAGATGTGTTGGAGCTTTTGCGTCTGCTCCTGGACGGCGTGCGTGACCTTTTCATGACAGTGGCCCACGCTTATGGTGAGGATACCCCCAAAGAAGTCGAGGTACTCTCTGCCTTCAACGTCGTATACATACATGCCCTTCGCATGGTCTACCACGACGGGCTCCTCGTAATAGTTGGCTACCCAAGAGAAAAGGTAGTCCTTGTGCTTTTTTAGGATTTCTTTCTTGTCCACAGAGCTCCCCGCCCTCGCTAAATTTTAACTAGACGCGATGTGTTTTCTCCTATGATCTTTGCCATTCTGGCCTCGGGGATTTCTTCCAGCCCCACGTTCGCCTCCACCGAATGGGGAAACTTGCAGTCAGGATGGTTGTTATCGGAAGCGAAGATCATGCGACCCACGTCGTAAAAAAACCGCAGACGAAATCAAGTTATATCGAACACGGGGTTTGAATCCCCGTGTTCGACCAAAGGGGAGAGCTGCCGCATCTCCCCTTTGGAAACCCCATCGGCTTTGTGCCCGCCTCAAGAGGCGGGATTTACATTGAATCCAACGTCTCCTCGTCTGGATCGAATGAAATTGCCAGCACGAGGACGGAAGCTAACACAACCGGCAATGCTGGAACAAGGGCGTCCTTCGTGACTCATCGTTTTGCGCGCTTCTCGAGCAGGACAACCGCCGTTGCCGCCATCCCATGGCCCTTGCCTATCCAACCCAACTGCTCTGTCGTTGCTGCCTTAACATTCAGTGCCCCCTCGGGGATTCGTAAGAGAAGGGTGACTCTCCTGCGAATCCGTCCGAAGAAGGGAGCCAAACGGGGCTTCTGGGCTAGAACGGTGATATCTGCGTTAATGATCCGGAATTTTCCTTGGTTCAGCAATCTGAGCACTCTCTTCATGAGCACCTCGCTGGATATGCCCTTGTATTGTGGGTCCGTGTCCGGGAAATGGGTACCGATGTCCCCCTTGCCCATGGCACCAAGGAGGGCATTCATCAATGCATGGAGAAGCACATCCGCATCCGAGTGGCCCGACAATCCAAAACGATGCGGAATATCAACCCCTCCTAGAACGAGCTTTCGTCCGCGCTGAAACCGATGGACATCAATCCCGTGGCCAACCCGATACGTTCCTCTCAAAATCCCAACTCCTCCATTAGGAGACCCCGATGCTTGAGAAGGATCACGGGGACTAGACTCCCTTTGGGTAATAATGCCTCTTCTTCCTTACCCACAATCAGACCTTGAGCCAATGAGAGGGAGTGCAAGACTCCCGAACTCTGCGTGCCTGTGCTGAAAGCAAAACTGCGACCGTCGTCGTCACGAAGGTGACACCGGATAAATTCCTTCAATCCCTTGGTCTTTTTGATCTCATGCTCCAACGTCGCATGGATCACCGGCAAATAGAGACTCTTGTACCCCATCATTTTGAGCAGCGCCGGCCTGGCATAGAGGAGAAACGTGACTGCGGAAGAGACCGGATTGCCCGGAAGACCGAATACCGGCTTATTCCCCATGTGGCCGAAGGCAAAGGGATGCCCCGGCTTCTGGGCCACCTTCCATAGGGCCATATGAACTCCCACGTCCACCAAAGCTCCCTTGACCAGGTCATAATCCCCCACCGAGACCCCGCCCGAAGTTATCACCACATCGTAGCGGAGCGCCCTCTTAAAGGCCGACGCCAAACTCTTTCTCTTGTCCCGAACGATCCCGAGAAGGTATGGCTCGGCTCCAATTTCCTTAACCGCGGCAGAAAGCGTATAGCTGTTGCTGTTGACGATCTTACCAGGACAAGGAGGATCGTCCACTTCCAACAGCTCATCGCCTGTGGAGATTATAGCAACAGCTGGTCTACGGTATACGTGCACCCGACTCTTTTCCACAGAGGCTAGCAGCCCTATATCAGCAGAGGTCAAAAGCCTTCCCTTCTCCAGGATAGTCTGCCCCCTTTGGATGTCCTCCCCGGCCTCACGAATGTGACTTCCCTGCCCATCGACCCTGGAGATACGAACCTGGTCCCCAACGGATTTGGTATATTCGACACGTACGATCGAATCGGCACCACGTGGGATCGGAGCACCGGTCATAATCCTGATAGCGTTCCCCCTGGCAACTCGATGTTTGGCCACATAACCCGCAGGGATATCTTCTACAACCCTCAAAGCAACAGGGTCCGAGACCGATGCTTTGGCCACATCCCGCCAACGAACTGCATAACCGTCCATGGCGGAGTTTGAAAAAGGGGGCACATTACGATGTGCACGCACTTTTTCAAAGAGGAGCCTTCCTCCTGCTTGGATGAGCGGCACTTCTTCCCCGGGCAAGGGCGAAATCTGCCGCAGGATGATCCGGATAGCCTCTTCAACTGATATCACGCCTTCATCATCCCTCCCCCACAAACAACAATCAAGCTTTGGCCTGTGGGTTAAAAAGAATCTTTGCAGTTTAGGGCAATCAACTCAAACTCAATATTAGAGACCCGACCGTGAACCACCCTGAATAATTGGCATAAGGGTCTGTTGAAATAGGAGGACAAACAGGATACTTTTAGTATCTCACTTCAGCATAGGGTTTTCTGAATGTGAGATAGAAAAAATTATAAGGCCCAGTGAGTCTTTCCTTGCGAAGTATTATTTTAAGGACATACCGACCAGAGCGTGGTCCCTACCAATCAGTTCTCCATGTTCTGCTCCCACTGGTGATCAGATTCCCAGGGTCAAAGACGTTAGCATTCTCTCATTTAAGGAGGAGAGCATGAGTGCTAAAATTTACATTGGTGGATTGCCCTTTTCCACTACGGAAGGGCAGCTAGAAGAGATCTTTTCAGCGCACGGGACCGTGGAGTCGGCCCGGGTGATCACGGACAAATTTTCCGGTCGGTCACGGGGATTTGGTTTTGTAGAGATGAGCTCCGCTAGTGAGGCCCAAAAAGCTATCGAGGCCTTGAACGGGACCCAACTTGAAGGGCGTTCCCTCACCGTCAATGAGGCTCGACCCCAAGAGAAGCGATCGGGAGGGGGAGGGTTCGGCGGCGGCAGGCAAGATCGCTACTAGCCCTGGTATCTAGACCCTAGGCAAGAAGGGGTGTCAGGTCGGTACGTCCTTCCTCTTATCGTCTCTCCTGAAGCAATCAGTCTGGAAGATTCGCTAAGGAAGGACTCCTCTTGCAGTCCTGCAATCCCCACCCCAATTCATGCCTGCAATTTGTCAAGATCGGCAAACCTGACCCCACTTCTTCTCGATTTTATTGACAAGGACGCTCCTAATCGGATAGTCTCCTGCCCGAATATTCCTATAAGGATTATCTCAACAACCCTATCATCAGGAGGAAATAATGTCTGATCCAGATCTTCTCCAACCGAGCGTTGATCCGAAAGTTAAAAAGATCGGCATAAGAAAGGTGACTGCCCGCAACGATGCAAGCACCCGTACCGTGACCACGGTCCGTGATTTCACTGTCGTTACGGACGAAGCCAGCGGCACCAATACCGGGCCGACACCCTTGGAGAGCGTACTGGCGACTCTTACCGGTTGTGAGGGAGTCATCATCAACCGAGTGGCGGAGGCCATGAGATTTAAGTACAGCGGCGTGGACATGGAGTGCGAGGGGGAAGTCGACCAACGAGGCTCCAGAGGAGTTCAGGGCGTGCGGCCCTACTTCAACTGGGTCAATCTAAAGATCGCTATCCACAGCAACGAGTCGCCGCAGAAGCTAGAGAGGCTCAAGAAAAACGTCGAGTACCGCTGTCCGGTGATGAATCTCCTGCGCGGGGCTCAGGTTGAGGTAAGGACCGAGTGGACGCTGGTCCCAGAGTGAAGCAAAACAAAACGACAAAAGATTTAATCCCTCTCCATCTGGCTCTTTGGTCACACTTGCTCGTAGGCCAAACGACGCACTTTCTCCATATTCTTTCCCTCGATACGGATCAGCTGCGTCGGGCCTGCGCGCCGCGGTGAGTGCAGGTCGCCTTCGTTGTAGATGTAGGCCATGCCCGGTCTGAGCGCGTAGGTCTTAACCTGGCGCACTTTGCCTGGTTTGTCATCGCTCGCCGGCTGGACTAGCTCCCAGTCGGTCATCTCGGTCTCACCGCGGACCTGGCCGTAAATCGCCCAAGAAGGGCCATGATCGTGTGGACGGCTCTCCTTGGCGCCCTTGTATACATGGGCAAGGATGCAGAAGCCGAACTCCGAGTCCTCATAGAGGACCTTGCGCTCCGGACCGTCGTCGCGAAGATTGGTGGTGATGAATTCCTTGTCTTTCAGCACATCCTGCAATAGTGCACGCACCTTCTGCCGGCCTTCGAGTCCGGGATCGGCCTTGAGGGCGCTGTGACAAGCTGCTGAGAACTGCTCGAGAGTGTAGGCCATGAATACACCTCCTATTTGATAAGAAAAAGGGGTAAGTCTCGAAACTTTAATTCCACCAGCTTCATATTGCAAGCCCTTCGCTGATGACCTCTGGCTCTATAGTTTCGGAATCACCCTGAGGCCTGCCGAGGTGGTCAAAAGAGAAACAAAGAAGGAGTCAGGCAGGTACTTTCAGACAGAATCCCTTCTTTCAATGACCTTCTCCCCTTGAAGTTGCCGGCGGCGTTGGCGGAGTATCCGAAATCACGTATTTACAGTTCCGCTTCTCGGGAGTGGCCCGGAGTTGCATCACGACTTTATCCGCCTCCTCCCGGAAGTAGTAAAGACCAACGGTGCTAACTTCACCGTCAGGCCGGTTTTCGATTACATAGAGCTTATCCATAATATCTGCTTAGGACTTTGCTGTCTTGTATCCGAGTCGCTTGCGCTCTTTCATAAATGCCTTGAACGTATCGCGATGGTTCTTTGCATTAAACGGGCAAACATCAACACACAGGTGGCAGTACTCTGGGCGTAAACGCGAGTACGGGTAGCACTTCTCCAGGTCTGTTAACCAGCGCTTGATACCATCCGTAATTATGTATTCGTCCCAGCGACCAACGGGATCAATCTACACGACTACAGCAGACGTATAACTAGCGTCGCGGAACTGTTCCGTTTCTGAAGCGGTAAAGATCTGCCACGAAGCCACCCACCTATGCGTATGTTCGAAGATTTCTCGAGTGTAAGGCTCGAACACTAACCGTTCCCCCGTACCAAAAGAATTCAAGTCGACCGCAGCGTGATACTTTTCAGGGAGCTCCTTTAGGAGATAGTGCTTATATCGTTCCGGTTCCTGGTCAATGTCTCGCTGGGCACGCTGCAGCGCTCGAAAATAACGCCGTACTTCTTCATCATTAGCATCATTGCTGATCAAGAAACCAATCATGAACGCTGTGTCGACAACCTTGCGGAAGCCGTGTTGTTCCAAGAGATACATCGGCGCACCGAATACGTTACCGGCTGCTACCTCCCGGTCCAGCAGGAAGGTCAGCCGCTCCACAGGGCGGCCGACAAACTGCAAGTTGATCTCGGAAGGATGCAGGCATTTTTCCAGGGCCTGCAGCGCAGAAAAATGGCTGCCCGAATGATAACCCACGGCTATCGGAA
>JAZFYO010000365.1:0-4680 GCA_036443615.1 Binatia bacterium
CCAGCAATTGTATCAAAACGACACGATTGGTTCATAATTGAGACGTGCCTCTTGCAGGGTTCAGCCATTTTTCGGCCTAATGGAGAGACTGAAAATGATCAGAAATCCTTTAAAATTCAATAGCTAGTAACAATATTGGGCGGTCTTTGGGCATTGGCATGATTTTAGCCCATATAGGATAACTTATTTATGCGAAAAAACCCTACATTACCTATCCTAACACTACTTTTTCTCTTCCCATTTGTAAGCGGCTGCGTTGTTGGCCTGGCCCTTTTAGGTGCGGCCGCTAGTGCTGCCACCAAGGCAGTTTCTTATTCAATGAATGGAATCGCCTACCGCACATTCACGACTCCTTTACCCCGACTACGAAGGGCCACGCTGACCGCACTCAACCGCATGGGAATCAAGGTGGATGCTCAAGAGGAGACCGACATAGGGGAGCTTTTGAAAGCCACCGGTGATGATCGGCAGATAGAAATTGAACTTGAGGCCATAAGCCCCAAGAGCACACGCATGCGCACTGTCGCCAAACAGGGAGTATTTTTTCGAGACCGTGCTACTGCCGTAGAGATCATTTTACAGACGGAGAATGTTCTTGCCGGAACGTAACAAAAGGGAACAATGATCATGAAAGCTGGACATGCCTTGCGTCTTTCCTTATTTGTTGTGTTCTTTCTAGGACTAACTTTCTGTCCGTTAGAGATTCAGGCCTATCCAGATCAGAAACTGGTACCCGAGGCTTCCAGAATTGACAAGCTGGTAGCAAGCAAAGGTGAAGCCAGGGTCATTGATAAGTTGAGCGGCGAATTCAACTCCTTCCTGGGCGCTGATGCCAAATCGGTGGTTACCGGGCTTAGAAACAGCACCCCTATCACCTTAACCACAACAACTCCTAACACTACTCCAGGAAGTAGACCTGTAACTACAACGACCACGATCAACCCCCCGACAGGGAAGATGGCCCTTGGCAATGTCTTTATCTCTCTTTCACTGGCCAAGCAGCAGCTAAATCGGTTGGGCATCGATCGGCCGTCTCCCGAGCAGCTCCAGGCAGCTCTGTTGGGCGGGAGTGTTACAACTGGCAGCGAGAAAACTGCAACAACTACAGACCTGCAGGGAATTCTAACCATGAGAAGCAAGAATATGGGATGGGGTCAGATTGCCAAAGAGCATGGCTTCAAGTTGGGACCCGTAGCGAGGGGTCTTACATCCGCCTACCAGGGTATTGTTGTGACTGCTTCCCCGGCTGGGAATGGTATAGCCATAGGCTCCAAAAAGAGCGGGGCCGTCAACGGTAGTGGCAAGTTGGCGCGAAAGTCCACGCAAGGGGCCGTTCGATCTGTAGGATCTCCAGGTAGCAATAGAGGATATGGTAGGGTAGCGATTGTGAATGGAACTGATCGATACTTGGGTCCTTCCAGTGATCGTGGTCAAGGCCAGGGTCGGGCTATTTTGACCGGGACGGGGCAATTTGTCGGCCCTCTTAACGGAATCACAACCGGTCTTGGTCTCAACTCCGGGGTCTATGGGCGTCGTTCCGGTGTCGCGGGGCGAGGCAGGGACCACCAAAAAAAGTAGACATCCAGACAAAATTACCCGTTCCATTTTTAAGCCCCTGATTAGTCAGGGCTTTTTTTATATTTTATATCGCCTCCAGGGAAAAATATTGCTTGCCTTGACGCCCTTTTGGTTGCTGAGTTATGAGTTTTGGGGATGATAAAGAGTAGAACGGGGACGAGGCGTCTCTATATTATAGTTGGTGCGGTCATCATGCTTTTATTCCCGGTAGAAATATTGCCGGCGGACGGAAATGCGGCAGCTGGGAAAATGATTTACCAGGAAAATTGCGCGCCGTGTCATGGGCAAGGGGGTAAGGGTGACGGGCCTGGCGCGAAGTTGCTGCCGGTCAAGCCGGCTGATCATACGAATGGGAATGTCATGAGCAAGCGATCAGACAGAGACCTTACCGAAATCATTTCCAAGGGCGGCCTTGATGTGAAGAAGTCGTCCTTCATGCCGGCCTGGGGCGGTCTATTCACCGATCAGCAAATTCGTGATCTAGTTGCTTATATCCGGAGCCTGGCCAGGTAACCGTTGCGCTCCTCTCCAGGTGTAGAATGTTGGTTCAGTAGCCTTGTCTTTGGCTGAGGTTTAAAAGCGGCAGCACCTCATCGATGAAACGGCGGATTTGCCCGATCTGGTCGCGGGAGGTGAAGCGCAACACCGGTGTCGTGATCCCCATGTCGATCCAGCTTTGAATCATGGTCGCACACTCCTCCGGAGGACCGTGTGCCAGCCATATCTTGATGATTTCCTGCGATGGCCAGCCTGGAGAGTAGTAATGGTCAAAGTAGAACTTGGATTCCTCGTAGGCTGCCTGCTTGTTGTCGTTTATGTTGACCATGCCGTGATATGAGGTTTCAAAATTCGTGAGATCACGCCCGCCCTCTACTGCAAATTTCTGGATAAGCTTCCAGCGAACTCGGAACTCCTCCGGCGTATTCGCAATGGTGACGTACCCATCCCCCAGGGTGGCTACGCGTTTCATCGCACGTTCGATTCCGATTTCGCCGACCTTTGTCCTGTCGGGGTTTACAGCAATCCAGATGGGGCATGGTCTCTGCAGGGGCTTTGGCTGAATCCGGTAACCCTCCATAGTATAAAACCGTCCCTGATGATTCACCTGCGCCTCTCCCCACAGGCTTCTTATGAGCCCGATTCCTTCTCTAAGGCGTGCCACTCGCTCGCTGCGCTTTATTCCGAACGCCCTAAGCTCCGGATCGTCACCACCGCCGATGCATACAGTTAGGACTGTTCTCCCCTTGGATAACTGGTCTAGAGATGCCCACTGGATTGCCAGGAGCACGGGATGACGAACGGGGAAGCTTGCCATGCACATGATTCCAAGCCGGACTTTTCGGGTCCGCGCCGCAAAGGCTCCAAGCATCACAATCGACTCCAGGCGCGGTTTGTGAATGAGGCTGTCTCCGAGCCAGACCGATTCGAACACGCCGGACTGCTCGGCCAGTACGGCGGCATCCATAAGGGTATCGACTGAGGTGAGCCCAAAGAGAACTCCTCGGTTCGGAAGACTCAGGCCCAATCTAACGGGTAGGTTTCGCATCCTTGAATACCTCTAGTATTCTGTTCAAGTTCCTTCGCCCGCACTGTCCTCCGGTCATGACTATGAATAGTCGTCGAAGAGGCATATTACAGCTGGTACGCGAAGCAGTGTCAACGCTGACCTTTGGGAGTTTTTCAAAGTATTTGGCGTAGCCCGCCAGGGCAGGGTCTGTACGCTCCAGCAGGGACTGGTCTGTCCTGATCTCTTCGATGGAGGCTAACCGGCCATCCGGGTGCCGTACGGCCACACCGTAGTGGGGATCAAAGAGGCCAAAGCTTCCATTCGGCAGCTGGACAAACGCTACGCCGACGCAGCTGTTTTTCTTTGGGGTGCAGGCAAACCCGAAGTGAGCGGGAATCCCTGCATAGGCGCAGAGCGTCGCGAAGACATCTGCCGCCTGGTCTTGAGAGCCGTATCCGCGCACAATGATATCCCAGACATGATCGTCAACGATCGGATACCCTTTGGGAATCGGACGGACATTTTTACGTGTCCACTCAAACAGGGTCAGGATCTTCTCCTCCCGGTCCGACATGCCATCAACCAACCTCCTTGCAAGCTGCCGGTATTCAAAGTGACGGTGGACATACGCCAGTAGCTTGAGATACAGAGGCATCTGTATCTCCGTGATGCGGTAGTCCACCCCACGGCGGATCGTGACGGGCCTGGTGAGAACAAACCAGGCAGCGCCTACCGTCATGATAAGCGCCAGGATCACTATTGCAATTGGTCTAATTCGCCGTTTCATACCGCTCTATCAGTACAGGACACGTGTCCATTTAGGCATAGTGACACTAAGTCTGTAAGCATAGATTCAATGTAAACCCCGCCTCTTGAGGCGGGCACAAAGCCGATGGGGTTTCCCCTGTGGAGTCGCGGTCCATTACTCCACAGGGGGGGGGAGAAGCGGCAGCTCTTCCCATTGGTCGAACACGGGGTTTCAAACCCCGTGTTCGATATAACTAGATTATCCAGCGAGTCCGTCCGAGAGACTACTCAATAACATTTTCCTGTTCAAGTCCGTATCGGCTCTCCGTCAGAAAGTGTTGCGAGATGTCTCTTTGACCGTGTTCGACTGGGGGAGATGGCGATTGCCCCCTGTCCATTCCTGTTACTTAGGGCTTCGGGGACTTCCTTCGCTTCACGGGCCACCCGGAGCGACCCTAATTCGGCTTGCTTGGTTGTCCTCGGGGCACCAGGTCTCCAGCCGTGGGCAATGGGCCGCTACCATGAGGGCCCCGCCCGATCCTGCCCCAAGGGTGCTTATTCCTCAGATAGGGGCCTGAGGAAACCTGGACGCTCGGGTGCCCACGGCTTTCAACCTCGCACCCCTCGACCGTGCGCTTGCGGCAGTCACTGTCACGTGTTGCGCTCAGCAAGCCCCCTCAGCCCACGCCCGATGCAAAGGGAGCCGGCGTGCCTGAGCGATAGATTGGTTCTGAGGCGTTGGCAGCCTCTGCGAAGCTGAGGAAAAGCAGCATCGAGTGTTTGAGCGCAGCGAGTTTCGAGGCTGCCCGAGGCGAGCAGCCAAGGCTTCCCGCCGAGGGGCCACTGAA
>JAZFYO010000366.1:0-17568 GCA_036443615.1 Binatia bacterium
GGTTACCTACGTGTTACTCACCCGTTCGCCACTTTACTCATCTCCGAAGAGACTTTCTCGTTCGACTTGCATGTGTTAAGCACGCCGCCAGCGTTCGTTCTGAGCCAGGATCAAACTCTCCAGTCAAGACTTTCAATCAGCCATAGGCTGAGGATTGACTGAGTATTAATAGCTGTACCTCGTAGGCTTTACGAGAGCCCTAAACCATCCTTGCCCAAACGGACAAGCGCTACTATTTAGTTTTCAAAGACCAATGGCTACGCCCAGAAAGAGCGACTTCCATTTATAATTGAAGGGAATAGCATTGTCAAGAGAGTGGCGAGCTAAAATTGGAACTGGTTTCGGACTCAACCTGGGCAATCCGGCTTTTTCCCACTTCAACCACCCGGTGGGACTTCCTCTGGAACTCAAAATTCACATCGGCAATCACTTCGCCATCAACTTTAACCGCTCGTTGGGTAATCAACCTTCTTGCCTCCCCCTTGGATTTTGCAAACCGAAGCTCAACCAGAAGCTCACAAATCCATATTCGCTCGGGTGGTGAAAAACGCCTTCGAATATTCTTCGGAACGGATCTTTTCTGATGCCGCGTCTCAAAATATTCCTGTGCCGATTTTGCAGCCCTCGAGCCATGGAAGCGCATGGCGATCTCGTAGGCCAGGGATTTCTTCACCTCCAAGGGATGGGCAGATCCATGCTCCACATTATTACGAAGCTCCGTGATGTCCTCCATACTTTTGTCGCTCAACAGCTCATAGTAGCGCCACATCAGTTCGTCTGAGATGGACATCAGTTTGCCAAAGATCTCTTCCGGGGGATCACAGATTCCGATGTGATTGTTGAATGTCTTACTCATTTTGTTGACGCCGTCCGTCCCCTCTAACAGCGGCATAGTCAAGACTACTTGGGGATCCTGGCCATATCCCCGCTGGAGCTCACGGCCGACAAGCAAATTGAATCGCTGGTCTGTACCTCCCAACTCCACATCTGCCTTGAGGACTACCGAGTCATAGGCCTGCACCAATGGATAAAGGAATTCATGGATACTGATGGATTGTTGTTTCTGATATCGCTGTTTAAAATCATCACGCTCCAACATCCGGGCAACAGTGTATTTTGCGCTCATTTCAATGATCGCCGCTGCGTCCACCTTTTGCATCCATCGGCTATTGAACTCAACCGTCGTCTTTTCCGCATCGAGGATCTTAAAGATCTGCTCCTTGTACGTCTCAGCGTTTTTTAGCACCTCCTCACGGGTCAACTGATTTCGGGTCTCCGATTTACCTGAAGGATCCCCAATCATCCCGGTAAAGTCTCCAATTAGAAAAACAACCTGATGACCCAAGTCCTGAAACTGCTTCATTTTCTGGATCAGGACAGTATGGCCTAGATGAAGGTTCGGTGCCGTAGGGTCGAATCCTGCCTTGACCCGTAGAGGTGTCCCGCGAGCGAGCTTGCGCAGAAGCTCCTCCTCGTTCATGATCTCTACTGAACCTCGACGGATCAATCGTAATTGTTCTTTAGGGTCCACCTTCAATCTCCTGCCTTCTACCAGGGAATGCGAATCCGCCGGTTCTCCTTCGCACTACCCGATGCTTCATCCACATCCAGGAGAATTCCCTGGAGAACCACGTTCCCACGGGCCACCTCAAACCGGCGTGGGAGCTGGCTCAAAAAACTCTCAATGACCGTCTCTTTCTCAACTCCGATAACGGAATCCACAGGACCGCACATGCCGAGATCCGTGATATAAGCCGTCCCCTCTGTCAAAATTCGCTCATCGGCAGTCTGAATATGAGTGTGAGTACCGTAAACCACTGAAACTCTCCCATCCAGGAACCAACCCATAGCGTTTTTCTCTGAAGTTGCCTCAGCATGCATATCGACAAGGACTACCGGAGAAAACTGGCCGTGCTCCTTGAGGATTTTCTCAACACGCCGGAAAGGATCTTCCAGGTTGCGCATAAAAATCCTGCCCTCAAGATTTATGATGAGAACACGAAGCCTAGCCTCATGCTCCCACTCAAGCCACCCACGACCAGGTGCACCATCCGGATAGTTCGCCGGGCGGAGCAGGCAAGGGTTGCTTTCTAGGTAAGAATAGATCTCCTTCTTTTTCCAGACGTGATTCCCGGAGGTAAGTACATGGATACCCGCCGAGAAAAGCTCCTCAGCACTCTTGATATCTACGCCTGCACCACCTGACACATTCTCTGCATTGGCCACTGCCAGGTCGATCTTCTCGCTCTTGATGAGGGATGGGATGATCTCCCGAATGGCCCCCCCCACAACATCCCCTAGGACCAAAACGCGCACAACACGTCCTTGACTTCAATTTTCAGATTTTAGAATTTCGATTTTAGATTCCATCGTGAGCTCAGTCGACCGATGAAATCTAATATCACCAATCCAAAATCTAAAATCGCTTACCGGGCATAGTCTACGGCTCGCACCTCACGAATTACCGTTACCTTAACCTGCCCGGGATAGGTCATTTCACTCTCGATCTTCTGGGCAACCTCGCGAGCCATACGGGCAGCTTCCTCGTCGGTTACGGTTTCGCTCTGGACAATAATTCTGATCTCTCTACCCGCCTGGACCGCATAGGACTTTTCCACTCCCCTAAAGGAATTGCTGATTCGTTCCAGCTCCTCGAGGCGTCGAACATAAGTCTCGAGCATCTCGCGACGCGCCCCAGGACGCGCTCCCGACAAGGCATCCGATGCATCCACCAACGGGGCCAGAATAGTCTCTGCCTTCACCTCTTCATGATGGGCAGCAATCGCATTAACAATCTTGGGTGACTCCCCATACTTGCGGGCCAGTTCTGCCCCAATTATCGCATGAGAGCCCTCGACCTCGTGGTCCACCGCTTTGCCAATGTCATGAAGCAACGCCGCTCGCCTGGCCTGCTTCTCGTTCAAGCCCAATTCCGCAGCCATTACTCCACAGATAAAAGCAGCCTCAATCGAATGGAGGAGGACATTTTGGGCATAGCTGTAGCGGAACTTGAGTCTACCTAACAGCTTGATTAATTCCGGGTGAATCCCGTGAACATCTACGTCAAAGGTCGCCTTTTGTCCCGCCTCACGGATCGCCTCGTCTAGTTCTTGCTCCGACTTGCGCACGACCTCCTCAATTCTGCCAGGGTGAATACGCCCGTCAGAAATGAGTTTTTCCAAGGACAACCTCGCAATCTCTCGCCGAATCGGATTGTGCCCGGAGATAATGACGGATTCGGGTGTATCATCAACGATAAGATCGATACCCGTCGCCGCCTCCAGGGCCCGGATGTTCCTACCCTCGCGGCCTATAATCCTTCCCTTCATGTCGTCATTGGGCAAGGGTACAACCGAGACCGTTCGTTCCGCGACAAAATCACCTGCTAATCTCTCGATCGCGAGGGTAACGATCTTTTTCGCCTTCTGATCCGCCTCCTCTTTAGCCTGCTCTTCGATCAGGCGAATGCGCTTGGCCGCCTCGTATCCGGCCTCCTCGACCATCTGATCGGTAAGATTCTTCCTCGCCTCTTCCCGACTCATCCCCGCCACTCTCTCCAGCTGGCGCCTCGCATCATCTATAAGGCGTTTGCTCTCGGCTTCTTTATCCCCCACGGACTTTTCTCTTGCCCGGACCGAGGCGTCCAGCTTCGCGTGATCTGCTTCCCGCTTCTCCAACGCATCGACCCTTCTATCCATGCTCTCTTCTTTTCGAAAGAGCCTCCTCTCTAGTTCCTGCAGCTCCTTACGGGTCTCGCGAATCTCCTTCTCAAAACCGACCTTGGCCTGCAGGATCCCGTCCTTAGCCTGGATCTCCCCTTCTCTCTTAACCGCAGAAGCCTCCTTTTTGGCCTCTTCAATGATGCGGGCTGCCGTGCTTCGCGCAAGCTCCATCTGGATCCGACGCTGCTTCTTACGGACCCAGAGAACGATCAAGGCTAAGATAACCCCAGATAAAAACCCTATTGCAACCATCAAAATATTTGTCGGCAAAATAATTTCACCCCCTTCCACCCGAATGGACTAAACTCACAAAATGCAATCCGGTTGAGTTACGACATTCGGACAATCAACAATTCTCTTCTCAGTGATTATCTGATGGACCTTCTCATCCCATTCCTCCACCGGCAACTCTTCTACAATTTGGAATTCGTAGGCCAAGGCCACAACCCTAGGGCATCCGCCTAACCGCTTGAGAGCACGATCATAACTACCCTTCCCTCTTCCCAAACGGTTTCCCCGTAAATCAAACGCTAGGCCAGGGACAAAAACTACTAATGCCTCTTGATCTCGCTCCGTCATAATCTCGTCGCCTACCGGCTCAAGGATGCCATATCGGCCGGGTCTTAAATCGTCACAAAATTTAATCCGGACCGAGGTCAATTCCTCTCCCTTTCCCAACCTCGGGTAAAACACCTTTTTCCCTTGGCTAAGGGCATGATCACGTATCCCTTCTGTAGAAACCTCGTTTCCAACTGGACTGTAAAGCATCACGGAGTTGGACTCCAAGTAGGTGGAGAGAAGGAGTACCTTATCTTTAATGAGGCGACTGCGTATGAGGAGATCTGAAGCTGACAGGCCCTCTCGCTGGAGAAGGGTCCTCACCCTTATGTTCTGCTTTTTATCCCTCATAAGGACCTCAGGTTTGGCGAGTCCTCGAGGGGAGGGCAGATGAGGCGGCTATTTTAGGAGGGTGCTGGTTCTACTGTTAGCCTGGACCACGTGCACCAGAAGCTCGTTGTTTTCCTTTTTGCTCACCCGGAGAGGAACCACAGTCCAAAATGTGGCATCCACTTTCTGGGGAAAACATGGTGCGATTTTTCGAGTCATTTATGTCTGTTTGCCAGTAGATTTTTATGTCCATGCACATCTGAAACAACATGACGACGGTCTTTTTCCAGCCTAATTTGCCAGGTCCTCATCCATCCACCCAGCCCTCTGTTCTAAAAGTTTTGGGGATCCCCCACCAGGTGCCGTGTCAATGTGCAAACTTGAACCTGGATTACCAGGTGGATGCCATATTACCGCTTGAGTCTTCCCCGCAACTGGGGGCCTGACGGCCACGGTAAGAGACGGCTTCCTTTCTTTACTTTAAAGGTTCTAAGTTTACTCCATTGATCACAAACACCGTAGGGGAAAAGGATCGCCTTTGTTTTTAACCCTCCTCAGTTAAAGTTATCGAAAGCCTTTTTGATAAATCGTCCATCCGATCTAACATTGTATCATATCTTTCTTTTAGCCGGTGATACTCATCAGCAATATTCATCGCTGCCAGCATAGCCACATTAAACTTAGCGACAGGTCGTGCGGTTTTAACAACCTCTTGCATTTTGCCGTCCACGTACCCAGCCACCCTTCGAACATAACTTTCCTCTTCCTCGCTACGGAGCGTTATGTTTTGGCCCATGATCTCCACCTCGACGGGTTTTTTCATAAAACTGCCCCCTCCTCAAAGGAGATTCAACCGCTCGAGCTGCCCCAGGATCTTTCCAAGTCTATCCCTGATTTCACTTCTCTCACGCTCGTACTGGCGGAGTTGCCCCTTGAGCTGATGAGACTCACTTTCTTTATGCGAGAGCTGGTTATTGGCCAGATCCTTTTCTTTCTTCACCCTCTCGTGTATCTCAAGTAACTCTTCAATCTTAGCCTCTAATCGATCAAATTTTTCCAACTTGGCACACCGATAATTCTACAATCTTAACAAGTTACTCTAAATCCAGCATGACCCAATGTCAAGTCATTCATTCGGCATAAAGAGCTCATCTGTCGCTCGGGCTATGCGAAAATGGCGCGGACGAAGCCGGCCGGATCGAACGGGTGTAAATCTTCTATTCCCTCACCGATTCCAATATACTCTACGGGTATCTTTAACTCCTCCTGTATCCCAACGACAACGCCACCTTTGGCCGTTCCATCTAACTTGGTGAGCACGATACCGGTGACCCCAAGGGCCTCCTTGAAGACCTTTGCCTGCTGCAATGCATTCTGCCCTATCGTGGCATCCAAGACCAAAAGCACTTCGTGAGGAGCACCGGCACACTCCTTACCGATAACACGGCTCATCTTCTTGAGTTCCTCGAGAAGAGGAGCCCTGGTATGAAGCCTTCCTGCCGTATCAATCAATACGACGTCGGAACCGCGTTTTCTCGCGGCATGGACAGCATCAAAGACAACACCTGACGGATCCTGTCCCGGTTGGTGCTTGATCACCTCTGCACCGACCCTTGCACCCCAGATCTCTAACTGCTCTATGGCCGCAGCACGAAAGGTGTCTGCAGCCACCAAGAGAACCTTTTTGCCGTCTCGCCGATATTGATCGGCAAGCTTTCCTATTGTCGTAGTCTTTCCCACTCCATTCACCCCAATCAACATCACAATCCAGGGTCGCACCGAGAGCCGAGGAGGCGCACCAGCAATACCCACGGGCTCCATCAGGATTCGGACAATTTCATTTTGCAAACGAGACGAGAACTCCTCTGGATTATTCTCCCAACCCTGGAGGACCTGCTGCCGCATAGCATCCAGTAGTTTCTGCGTCGCCTGGATTCCTACATCGGCCGTAATCAGGATTTCCTCCATATCCCTCATGACCTCTTCGTTCCCTGCTGGCCGCTGGAAGAGTGCCCCCAGTTTCTGACCCCATCCTTGCCGGGTCCGCGTGAGCCCTTGCTTTAAGCGTTGGAAAAATCCTTGATTCTCCATCACCACAATACTCCATCAAATGGTCCAAAAACCCAATGACCAATAATACTTTTCTCTAAAATAAACGAGGATGCTGAGGGGAGGGGTTGAAAGGCCGGGCAGATCTTCAGTCCATCCTTACCGAGACCACTTTGGAAACTCCAGGATTCTCCATAGTAATCCCGTAGAGGACCTCTGCTGCCTGCATAGTATTTTTGTTGTGAGTGATGAGAATATATTGGGAGGACTTGCTCATTTCTTTAACCATCCCGTTAAAGCGCTCGATATTGGCGTCATCCAGCGGGGCATCCACTTCATCGAGAACACAGAACGGGCTCGGCTTCGTTAAGAAGATAGCAAAGAGGAGGCTTACAGCCGTGAGGGCCTTTTCTCCTCCAGAGAGCAGAGTAATAAACTGTAGTTTCTTCCCGGGAGGTTGAGCCACGATGTCCACTCCGGTCTCTAAGTAATCGCCTTCATCCGTCAAAACCAGCCGTGCCTTCCCGCCATTAAACATGTGGGCAAAAATTTCCTGAAATCTCTGGTTGATCTCGTCAAAGCTCTCTTTGAACCGGAGACGGCAGACCCGATTGAGTTTTGTGATGGTTTGCTGAAGATCGGCCATGGACTTTTCCAAATCTTGTTTCTGCTGGCTCAAAAATTGATATCTTTCATTAAGTTCTTCAAATTCGCCAATGGCTGTTAAGTTCACCTCGCCCATCCGTTCCAGCCGACCCCTGAGCTCTTCGATCTCCTCCGATAGATTCTCACCGGTTGTTCGCTCATCGATCCCCTCAAGAGAGACCTCCAACAGATCCATCGTGTACTTTTCTCGGATATTTTCCACGAGATACTGGAGGCTCAGCCTCTTCTCCGACAGGAGAAGTTGGAGACGATTTTTCTCTTCCTGTGAAGCCTCCACCAGAGGGCGATCCTCTTTAATGGCCTCTTCCAACTCGGCCAGGCGACGTGAAATGTCCCGCTGCTTTAGGCGTCCCCCCTCTAATCTCCCTTCTAGCTCCTTCAGCGCAACCCTGCCTTCCTCCAACGATTTCTCCGTGAGCAGAGACGTCTCTTTGATCCATGCACTTTTCTGATTAAACTCGGAGATCTGTGATTCCCGTGACCGGATTCGTTCCGACAGATCTTTCTGGAGGTCTAATCGGCTTTCCAGATTCAGCCTGGCGTTCTCCTTTTTTTCACTCAACGCGGCTGCCCGAACGCGCGACTCGATTACCTGAGACTCGACCTTTTTCAGCTCCTCACCCAGATGGGACAGGGCCTCCTCTTTCTCCACCAGGGTCCGACTCTTCTCCTCATGCTCCCGGATAAGGTTCTCGGTCTCTGTCTGGCACTCCAGAATCCTCCCCTTTAGAGACTGAATACTAACGGACCAATCTGCCTGGTCTTGTGCTTGCCCTTGGAGGGCTTCCCCGATACGGGTCATCTCTTGATTTGCCTGAAGGAGCTCTATCTCCAATTGAACGCGCTCGATCTCTAGACGGTGGCCTTCCTCCATAAGGTTAGACTTACTCGCTTCATCCTTTTCAATCTGTTCCTTGGTTGCTCCTGTCTCTTTCTCCTTGACCTGCACTTCAGCCTCGAGCTTTAAGAGGCGACTCTCCAATTCTTTTATGCGGCGTTTCTGAGAAAGGAGATTCCCTTCTAGCCCATCCACACTTCCTCCCGTTATCACCCCCATCGGATCGATGACCTCTCCTTCCGGAGTAACCAGGGTATTGGTAAATCCATTTCGTCCCCAAAGCCCCAGACCTGATTTCAAGTCCTGCACCACCGCCACGTCTCCTAAAAGATACTCGGCCACCTCATTGTATCCTTCCTTGACAGAAACGACTTCCAATAAGGGGGCTATAACCTCTGGCTCTTTTAAACAAAGGGGTCGTTGCAACTTTGGAGATAGTTGGCGAGGAATGAAGCTCCCGCGGCCTGCGGACTCATTCTTTAAATACTCGATGGCCTCAAGTCCCGCTTCGTGGCCCTGCACAATGATGTACTGTAAGCGGTCCCCCAACACAGCCGCTAGGGCCTTTTCATAAGGCTCCGGGGCTTCAATCATGTCGGCCACAAGGCCATAGACCCCGTTGGTCGCGGCCCCTTTTTTCCATTTAAACATAATTGACCGGACCCCCTCTTGATACCCTTCATAGTTCCTCTGCAGGGCCTCTAAAGAAACGAGTTCGGATCGAGCCTCCTGCCATCGCTCCTTTAAGGATTCGAGCTCTCTCTCATGCTCCTCTTTGACCGTTCCCCACTTCCTGAGTCTATCTGTAACTTCATCTGTTTCTCTTTCAACTGCTTTCGCCCGAGCGAGGCATTGCTCCAAAGCCGTATTCTTCTCCTGTCCTTTGTGCTTCCAGCTCTCTAAAGAATTCACGGCCTCAGCCTGCTCTTTTTGTCCTTTAGATTGTTCCCTTTCGATCTCCTCAAGTCGCTTCTCGGTAGCAAGCCGTTCATTTTTCAGGTGAGATACACGACTCAAATTCTCAATGAGAACCTCTTTGTCTTGTTCGAGCTCTGATTGAGCATCTCGGATTCGAAGTTCGATGTCCTCCAATTCCTTCTCTTTCCCCTGCAGGTAGGACCCTTCGAAGAGGGAAAGCTGAAGGAACTCCTCCCCAGCATTTTTCAGACCTTCTACTTCCGCGAGGAGCGTCTGGAGCTTCCCCTGCATTTCCGTTATGTCGGCCTGAGCCTTCTCCCGGCTTTCTTCTAGATGAGCCTGATCCCTTCTCAAGAAGTCTATCTTCTGTACTTCGCCTTGAATCTGAACCCTGTGTTGATAAGCAGTCTCCTGCAGCGATCCAATATCTCTTTCCGCTTCCAAAAGCGCCCGTCTAGCTTCCTCGGTCTCTGCCTCCTTCGAATGAAGCGAGACAAGTTGTTCGACGGACCGGTCTTCAGCTGCTCGCAGCTCATCCCCGCGGTCGGAGAGCTCCGTTTCCAGGACCTTACGCTGCAAGCTCGCATGCAGAACTTCCTTGTCCTTAAGTTCCCCTTTAAGGGACCTATACCGCTCGGCCTTCTTAGCCTGCAGTTCCATACTCCGAATCTGCCTCTCGATTTCCCGAACGATATCGTTCACGCGAAGCAGGTTCTGGCGTGTCCGGTCCAGTTTTCGTTCTGCTGCTAACTTGCGGCTCATGAATTTGCTTGTGCCTGCCGCTTCCTCTATGAGCAATCTGCGTTCCTCAGGCTTAGCGTTAACCATCTCCTCAACCCGGCCCTGCTCCACAATGGAATACGCCTTGTTCCCCACCCCTGTTCCGAGGAAGAGTTCGATCACATCTTTGAGACGGCATGGAACTTTGTTTATCGCATACTCTGATTCTCCCGAACGGAAGAGCCTCCGGGTAACCGCAATTTCACTAAAGCTACTGTACTCCGCAGGGGCTCTTCCGTCCTCATTGTCAAATACTAAAGAAACCTCTGCCATTCCCGTTGGCGCGCATGCCTCGCTGCCGTTGAAGATAACATCTTCCATTAGATGGCCGCGAAGGTGGCGCGCACTTTGCTCTCCCATAACCCATCGCACCGCATCGACGATATTAGACTTGCCACAGCCGTTTGGTCCCACGACGGCCGTGACCCCCTGAGTAAACTGGAGGACTGTCTTGTCAACGAAGGACTTAAAACCGATCAATTCCAGGCTCTTAAGTCGCATGGCCTAATTCGCTTCTGGTTGATTCCTAAACAAGGATCCTTAGAAAAAGGTAAGCTAATCCATAATGATTTCACAGGCGGGGAAGGGTGTCAAGAACTAATTACAAGATATAGTGTACCTTCGGAGGTTCACCACAATATCTTGAATTTTGCTAGGTAAAACTATTTTTCTAAAAGCTCTGTGTTCCAGTAGGAGGCATCTACCATGCTGAGAAATGGAAGCCATTCTCGATACCGCGACAAGCTAAAGGTATCTTGCATGAAAGGAGTCCATTTAGGCTTGTAAGGCTTACGCAGTAAGGTCATTTTGGCCTCTTGTGGAGTGCGACCACCTTTACGCCGATTGCATAACTGACAAGAGCAAACCACATTTTCCCAAGTAGAGGTCCCTCCTCTGGAACGAGGTATCACATGGTCCAGGTTGAGTTCGCTGCGAGGAGGTCTAATTCCGCAGAACTGACACGTGCACTTGTCCCTAGCGTATATATTGAAGCGGCTAAACCGCACTTGTCGCCTCGGCACTCGGTCATAACTCACAAGAAGGATAACCCTCGGCACCTTTATGACCCGGTTAATCAACCCGATCGCTTCGTCATTCACTGATACAGAGAGATCACTCCAGGTTTCAAAATCAAACGTTTGGTAGCGTTCATTCACCGCCCGTGCAACGCCTTGATAAAATAGAGAAAACGCACGGCGAACCGACGTGATATGAACCGGAAGATAAGAGCGATTCAGCATCAGAACTTTCGTGCCGAGTAAAGAATCACTTGAGGCTGATACAGGATAATTCACGTCCGGGACCTTCCCCTAATACGTAACGGAACGCTTTTCTGTACAATAATATAGTAACATCTATCAAAATATAGCTAAGCCCCCCTCCTTGTCAACACAGGCTCATGCGAGCAATCTCTTGATATTTCCAGAGCTTTGCACTAGCTTAATAGGTAGTTTCGGGTCTAGCCTGAGATGGTCATGGACCTATCATGCTAAATGAAAAACCCGCCGGCTTATCTGCTTCCATCAACTCACCAATTTAAATCGGGCAAACACTTCGACACATGAGAGAGATCATCATTAATTCCGCCCCAGAAGAAACCCGCATTGCTATCACAGAAGATAGGGTATTGGTAGAATTCCTAGTCGAAAGAAAACAAGAACGAGGCATTGCTGGAAATATCTACAAGGGTAAAGTGGCCCGCGTGCTACCGGGGATGCAGGCCGCCTTTGTGGATATTGGCTTGGACAAAGCTGCTTTCCTTCATGTATCCGACCTTTCCACTGGACAGGGAGACCTCCACCCTCTGCTCACAGGAACTGAGGATGAGATCGATTTCGAGCGTCCCAAACCCTCCTCCCAGCGCCGACTTCCAATAGAGCGCCAGATCTCTCCAGGGAAAGAGATCCTGGTCCAAGCAGCAAAGGATCCTATAGGGCTGAAGGGGGCCCGAATTACCTGCCATATCTCCTTACCCGGGAGGTATTTGGTGTTTATGCCTACCATGAACCACTTGGGTGTATCCCGTAGAATTGAAGACGAAAAGGAGCGAAAGCGCCTCAAAGAAATCGTCCAACCTCTCCTCCCGAAGGAAGGGGGATTTATCCTAAGAACTGCCTGCGAGGGGAGGAGTAAAAGAGAGATCCACAGCGATTTTCAGTTTCTCACAAGACTGTGGCAATCCATTCAAAAAAAGGCCGCTTCGGAAAGTGCCCATCCTCTCATTCACCAAGACCTTGATCTTGTTGCCCGCGCCATACGCGATTTCTTCACCGCGGACACCCAAAAGGTGATGGTGGATCAAGTCAAGGAGCACCGCCGGTTACTCGATTTCGTAGGCCACTTCATGCCTCGTTTGAAGTCGAAGATTAAACTTTATGACCAGCCGGAACCGATCATGGACCATTTCGGAATTGAAGAAAAGATTCGCAAGGCGCTTAATCCTAAAGTCTGGCTCAAGTCCGGCGGATATATCGCCATAGAGCGGACCGAGGCTCTGACCACCATAGACGTCAACACTGGCAGGTATGTGGGGAAAAGAAATCAGGAAGATACGATACTAAAAACTAACTTGGAAGCGGCCCGTGAGGTTGTACGGCAACTCCAGTTGAGAAATATCGGGGGCATCATCATTATCGATTTTATTGATATGGGGAAGTCCGCCAACCGTAAAAAAGTATACGACGCCCTGAAAGAGGAAATTAAAAAAGACAAGGCCAGAACTAATATCTTGCAGATATCCGAGCTAGGTCTCGTGGAAATGACTAGACAGCGAAGCAGGGAGAGCTTGGAGAGCCTGCTCATGAGCCCATGTCCGTATTGCGATGGCCGCGGCCGAATCATGTCGCACGCGACCACGGCCTACGAGATCCTACGGAGCGTCAAGAAACAAAAGGCGGCTCTCGAGAACGGTAAAAGAATCGTGGTACGGGTTCATCCGGAGATCGCTAATTTCCTATACGATGAGGCCAGCGAAAGTCTGGAGAATCTGGAACGGGAGATCAATCACAAAATAATCATCAAGGTAAGTCAGGAACTGCATCAAGAGCGTTATGAGATTTCAGCCCTCTGACCCTACCCGTGAGCCCCCTCCTGCTCTGACGGCTGGAATTTGCCGATGATGAATTAGAGGAAGTGGCTCCCACCGTCGATACAGAGAACTTGGCCGGTCATGAAGTCACTTTCCGAGGACGCCAAAAAGAGTACTGTCCCCAACACATCCTCCTCAACTTGACTCCGCTGAAAGCAGCGCTGCTGATTGCGTCTCCGCTCATACTCAGGGTCCACCTGGCGCCCTTCGGTAAGAGTAAAGCCCGGAGCAACACTGTTCACACAGATTCCGTATTGGCCAACTTCGCGTGCCATGGCGCGAGTCATGGAGATCACGGCCCCTTTCGAGGAAACATAGTGAATATAGTTAGGGTTACCGTTCAGGGCGACGCCTGAGGAAATATTGATGATCTTACCCTTGGACCGCCCTTTCATGTGAGGGAAAACCGATTTCGCGCACAGCCAAACCCCGCGGACGTTAACCGCCATCGCCTTATCAAATTCCTCCACCGCCATCTCCCAGAAGGGACCTTTTTTGACGGTCATGAAGTAGGCTGCATTATTGACCAAGATATCCACCCCGCCAAAGCGTTTTACTGTGGCCTCGACCATCGCATTCACGCTGCTCTCATCGGCCACATCACACTGAACGCTCATTGCCTCTCCCCCCTGATCCTGTATCGCCTTGACCACAGGATCGGCACTAACTACATCCGGAAGAGACAGCTTGGCCCCCTCCCTGGCAAATGCCATAGCGTAAACCTTCGCCAGTTTCCCCCCTCCCCCTGTAATAATGACAACTCTGTCTTTAAAACGCATGACAACCCTCCTTCGTATTCTTTGCTCATTGGTCCAGGGGGCAAGTGCAACATTCAGGCAAATGCCCTCACTCTGCGATAAAATAATGATTTAAATACTAGATCATTCAAGCCTGAGGCCCACTACAGAAACGAAGAAGAAAATACTCGCACGCAGAGCGTGGTGTCAACCGTATAAGACAGCTGAGGAGATCTTTACTTCCAGCTAACCACCGGCTATTATATCGCCCTGACATTAGCTACCACACGCTTTACCAAAAGAGGAGAGGAATCCATGGCAATCCAAGAGCCAAAAAACAAAGAACAACCCGTTGACACCTATAACTATAAAAACTTCACGCGCTCGGAGAGCGCCGGCAAGGCGGTTGCATTCATGAACTCTCTCAGGGTGGGCGAGGATGCCCCTGACTTCGAGATGCCAACTCTTGAGGGTGAGCGTGTACGACTCTCTCAGCTCCGTGGCCAGAAACACGTCTTGTTGGAATTCGGGAGCATAACCTGACCGCCGTTCGTGGGCGAGGTCTCGCCCCTCAACAAACTCTACAAGAGCTATCGGGATAAGGGTTTTGAGTTCTTCACTGTGTACGTGCGTGAACCCCACCCGGGGGAAAATTATGGACCTCACAGTGGCTGGGAACAGAAGATCCAACATGCCCGTGATTGCCGGGATCAGGACGGAATTCAAAATCCGCTCCTGGTTGACGACGTGGAAGGAACGGTGCACCAGGCCTACGGGATCATGCCCAACATGGTCTACATCATCGGCAAGGATGGGAAAGTCGTTTACAAGGCAATGTGGACGGACCACTCCGAAATCGAATCGGTTCTGGCCAACCTCGAGCTAGCGGACAAGCTTCGAGCCGAGGGGATCCGGGTCAAACCCTCTTACACGGAGAAAATCAACTATGTCACTGCTGAGTACGCCGGTGGTATCCGCGAAAAGGTCTTCGGGCGGGCAGGGAAGCAGGCCTGGGACGACTACCGCAATGTATTCGCCTCCAAGGGCTGAACAGATTTGCTTCCTTATATAGTGTATTCCGTCACTCACAGAATCAGACGTTAACTAGATCTTGATTCTCCGCCTATCCTTTGCCTTCTCCCACTTGGTCTCGGCATCCTCGTCGAAGATCAACGCCTCCTCTGCCGGGATCACGAACCAGTCCTTTCTCTCCATCTCAGCCTCGAGCTGGCCGGGGGCCCAGCCAGCATAGCCCAAGACCAAGATACTCTGCCGTGGACCCGTGCCGCGAGAGATAGCGCGCAAGACCTCGGTATCCCCCGTCAGAGCAAATCCGTCCTGCACGACGATCGTGCCGTTGCGGACATAATCGTTGCTGTGCAGCACGAATCCCTGTTTAGACTTCACGGGGCCACCGTAGTGGAGAGTGATTTCGCCGCTGGCACCCTTGCTCTTGACCCCGAGCCCCGCGAGGAGGTCCGAAATCGGCCCCTTCGCGAGAGGGCGGTTGATCACTACGCCCATA
The DNA here is from genome assembly GCA_036443615.1 of Binatia bacterium. Classification (GTDB taxonomy): domain Bacteria; phylum Desulfobacterota; class Binatia; order UBA9968; family CAXXLF01; genus JACZXR01. Next base: position 15,212 of record JAZFYO010000366.1, read on the forward strand.
GCGCCCTCCTCGTCATGCCTGATCATGTAAACAACGGTCTCGACAAAATGGGAGTCCTTCATCTTCGGAGACGCCACTAGTAGCTGGCCGGTGATGTATTGGTTCTCCTCGGCTGCAGTCGGTCGCTGCGAACCGATACCCATGACGCAAACCACCAAAAGGGCAACAAACCTACCCACCCACCCCCGCAGTGGACAGAAGCGCACGGTTACGGACCGCCAATTTGAAATGACTACACCTTTCATTGCTCGTCCAATGATGTAATAAAAACGGCCGCCTCTGAATTATTTTCATGCATAGGTCGATCTTCGAGTCCGGTTTAAGGCTTTATATTTAAATATGTCGCGACAGGGCTCGAACTTTTTATTCTCAATATATTTCCCCAAGGAATCAAAACTGTCAACCACTTTCGTTCTTTTGTTTGACGTGCCTTTTCCGTTTTGCGATGGCCCCCTCAGCAATAAGCCTAAAAATCGAGAGCCTTCCACAACTCCAATAAGGATAGGACAAGATATTAGGCCAAACCGGGCGACGAGAATTGTTTCACAACTCGCCGTCTCGTTTCTTGGTGGAAAGAGGGTTGTGAAGGCCATTGCGTCTGAGCCTCGACTTGAGTATGGTCCAAAGGAGCCCCTGCAATTTAACACTGAAACTTTGGTTGAGATAGAGCACCAGGGAAGGGAAAAATTATGCCTGGAAACAATATTCGTCCAGCGGATGGATGGATCATATCTCCAGAAAACACGGCATTGATTGTTATAGACATGCAAAATATGTGGGTGCATCCGAGGGGGACCCGATATTTGTCCAGCTCAGAAGAAATGATTCCAAAGTTAAAAGGAGTTTTGGACTTCTGCCGTCGTACAAATATACCCGTTCTTTTCCTTCATACGATAAAGCGCAAGGATCTAGCTGATGCCGGCATTTTCGCCGAGCTAAAACCTGAGACTCATCGACCAGATGACCCCTGGACTAATTTTGCAGGGGCACCGGGGGCGGACTTTCATGAGAGCATCAGGCCTCTACCCAGCGATATCACCATAGGAAAATTTCGCTACAACGGATTTTATGGAACGGAGCTTGAGAACCTCTTGCGGCGACTTGGCCGAGACACTATAGCGATCAGCGGGGTTGCGACCAATGTCTGCTGCGGCAGTACAGCCCGGGACGGGGCCATGAGGGATTTTAAAGTCGTTTTCCTCTCGGACTGTAACGCTGCTTTTACGAGCGAAGAGCATGAATCCACATTGGACAACTTTTCAAAGCATTTCGGTCTGGTAATGGACTCAAAGACTTTTATGGATCGAGTCCGCTCCGACGTTAGCCAGCGAAAGACCGGATAGGCTAGAATAACCCTTTCACTCTTTTTACACGATTCAAGCCTCAACCCAGGTATGCAAGCCTTCTCTCTTGCTGTGGGCTAACAAGAACCAAGAGCAGACCTGACCCTTCTTCCAACCGCTTCTCCTAATTCGCGACCTCCTAAAGCCTGGACTACACTCATTATGGCTTTCCTTCAATTTGATTTAATATCGCTTCAAGGTTCAGGACCTGACACATCTTACCTGTTTTATAAGGCATTATATTTTTCAATAAAGGTAAAGATGGGAATTGGGAGCAGAGGTAGATAAACGTTGAATAAAAATTTGATTTCTCGCAGCGCCGCCGACAAAAGCCAAAATACAAACGAAGGGCCTTTTTGGCCATACGTGGTGCCTGTCCTATTCTTGGCATCGATTTTCTTCATAAACTTTTCATCTCGGATCATCCTGTCTCCCCTGCTGCCTACAATCGAAAAGGACTTGGGCATAAGCCATAGCCAGGCCGGGTTGTTTTTTCTATTGATCACTGCAGGATACTTTGCCGCCCTCCTGGGATCTGGTTTTCTCTCCTCCTGGCTGACACACAGAAGAACAATCATTCTCTCCTCCGCTGCTGTCGGCATAGCGCTTCTCGGCATCTCCTTTATCAACAGCTTGTGGGGTATACGCTTGGGACTGCTCAGCTTGGGATTGGCATCGGGCCTCTACCTTCCCTCGGCTATCGCAACGATCACCTCCCTAGTTGGCTCTAGGCACTGGGGCAAGACAATCGCCATTCATGAGCTAGCTCCCAATCTGGCGTTTGTGGCAGCACCCCTGTTGTCTGAGGTCTTTCTACGGTGGTTTTCCTGGCGCATGGTTTTGACTTTGCTGGGTGGCCTATCTGTAATCCTCAGCTTGGCCTTTGCCCGATTCGGCAGAGGTGGTGAATTCCCTGGTGAGACACCCGCTTCTGGTTCCTTCAGAATTTTTTTCAGAGAGCCCTCCTTCTGGATCATGGTAATTCTGTTCGGCCTGGGGATCACTTCAACCATG
>JAZFYO010000367.1:0-2910 GCA_036443615.1 Binatia bacterium
TTTCTTGGGCTGATTAATGTCGGATCGGGGTTAACTGGAAATATTGGGCGGGCAATGAGTGATCCGATTACTATCTAGACAATGATTAGCACAATTCAGGAGGTAATCGCTGTTCATAGCACAGATCGGAAGGATCTGCCAACAAGCCGAATGAGACCGCCTAACAGAAGGAACCCTAAAGCAGGCCTAACTAACCAAGAGAGGACCAGACCCTGTGAAGATCAATCCGGAGATAGGGGGAAAGGCCTAGTGAATACAATAGGTTGTACGATTTTCTCGTGCATTTTGAGGCCCGGGGCAGTTTTTATTTTCATCCCATTATGCTAAAAGTATCATTCATCGTGCATAAGGATATAAGCCATGCGAATGATACTACCCACATTAAAAGAACGCCGTTTGGTGGATCGGCATCTGTCCTTCTTCTTCCGGGAATACAAACCATCGAACTTCAAAAAGGCGGTTTCCTATATGAGCCGTTTTTACCATATGAAAATGCCTCAGGTGGACTGGTTCGAGTATCTTGATTGGGGGAAGACCGCGGGCAAAACTTATCAGAACGGAAAGATCCATTTAGTACATCCGGAGAACTGGAAGAAGGGGAGAAAGTACAACTCTGAGAGAAAATGGGTCAATACGGTTTACCACGAATTTGCCCATTACATTTTCTGGGCGGATGCTGAACAGAAGGCGGACAACTTCGCCTTTCTGATGGTTAGGGGCCTGAACAACCACAAATAGTTCCCCACCTCAAACTGCGTTGTCTCAATCGGCCCACCTCTTTCGCTTTTGCTATGGATTATAAAGAGACTCTCAACCTTCCAAAAACGCGCTTTCCCATGCGCGCCAACCTTCCCCAGAACGAACCTCGCCAGGTGGAAAAATGGCAGAATGGCAGGATGTATTTTAAAATCCTCGAAGCCAACAAAGGGAAAAAAAAATATATCCTTCACGACGGGCCTCCTTATGCCAACGGCAACATCCATCTGGGGCATGCATTAAACAAAATCCTCAAGGACATAATCGTCAAGTATAAAAACATGACGGGCCTTTCGGCCCCCTATATTCCCGGTTGGGATTGTCATGGCCTGCCTATCGAGCTGCAGGTAGAGAAAAAAATCGGCCGGGCAAAAAAAAGAGAACTCAGCAAAGCCGAAATCCGGCGCCAATGCAGGGAATACGCCGAAAAGTACATTTCCATCCAGAGAGAGGAATTCATAAGGCTGGGGATCTTAGGAGACTGGGACCACCCCTACCGGACCATCGATTACCCCTACGAGGCAATAGAGATTCGAGACCTGGGAAGATTCATCTCCGCCGGTTCTCTTTATAGACAAAAAAAGCCCGTTCACTGGTGTTCCTCCTGTATTACTGCCCTTGCCGAAGCCGAGGTGGAGTATGAGGATCATACTTCACCCTCGATCTACGTAAAGTTTCCGATCATCGACTCCAAGGGAAAATTTGTTCCGGATTCAGGACGAGGGACCCACCTTGTCATCTGGACCACCACTCCCTGGACCCTCCCGGCCAACCAAGCAATCGCCGTTCATCCCGACCTCCAATACCGGCTCATTAAAACGCCGGACGGTGAATTAATCACGGCCCAGGGCTTGGTACCTTCTCTGATCAAGACTTTTGGCTACGGAGAAGGGGATTACGAAGTGACCCCAGGGGCGTGGGGAGGGCGAGAGCTGGAAGGGATCCTCTGCCGCCATCCCTGGATCGACCGTGAGGTTAAGGTAATTCTCGGTGAGTTTGTGACCAAAGATCAGGGCACGGGATGTGTCCACATTGCGCCAGGCCACGGACATGAAGACTACGAGGTTGGACAGCGCTACGGACTCGAGGTCATAGCCCCAGTCGATGCTGAGGGGAGATTTACACCCGAGGCAGGGGACCTAGCAGGTGAATCGGTTTTCAAGGCCGACCCGAAAATTATCGACAAGCTTATCGCGGAGAACGCCCTCCTCAAAGAGGAAAAGCTAACCCATAGCTACCCGCATTGTTGGCGCTGCAAAAGGCCCGTCATCTTCCGAGCCACCGAGCAGTGGTTTATCTCAATGGAAAAGAACGGCCTGCGTCGCAAGGCCTTGGAGGCTATTGACCAGGTCACATGGATTCCCCACTGGGGGCGAGAGCGCATCCGAGGCATGCTGGAGAGCAGACCGGACTGGTGCATTTCGCGCCAACGGTCTTGGGGGGTCCCTATTCCGGTCTTCTACTGTAAGCGATGCCACCAGGCCCTGCTGAGCCAGAAGATATGTGATCATATCGGAGATATCTTCACGCGGGAGGGCTCAGACGCCTGGTTTGTCCGTCCCGCAAGCGAACTCATTCCTCCCGATCTACATTGTACGGGCTGTGGGGAAAGGGATTTCTACAAGGAGGAGGATATCCTGGACGTCTGGTTTGATTCGGGGGTGAGTCATTCTGCAGTAGTGGAGCGCCATTCAGAGCTAGGAGGCATATCCGATCTCTATCTGGAGGGTAGTGATCAGCATCGAGGATGGTTTCACACTGCGCTTCTCACCGCTATAGGCACGCACGCACGCGCCCCCTACCGAAGCGTTCTTACCCACGGATTCACACTAGACGGGGGCGGACGTAAGATGTCGAAATCTCTGGGTAACGTGGTGGCCCCGCAAGAAATCATCAAGACCTTTGGAGCAGAGATCCTGAGGCTCTGGGTTTCAGCCGAGGACTACCGAGATGATGTGCGCATCTCCAAGGAGATCCTGAATCGACTTGCGGAGGCCTATCGGAAACTGAGGAACACCGCGCGATTTCTCCTCGGCAACCTCTATGACTTTAACCCCGAAACCGACGCGGTTGAGCCAGAGGCTCTCCCCGAGCTGGACCGCTGGATCCTCCAGCGCACTCAAGGCCTTCTCGGAAGGTGTCGGGAGGCTTACG
>JAZFYO010000368.1:0-4369 GCA_036443615.1 Binatia bacterium
CCGGGAAGGTCACCTGGAGCGCACCGTAGCTTGAGCGGGGAGGGAGATGGATGGGAAACGAGGGCGGTAGGAAGGAGAGCGATCCTCGACGGATGGGGATGGGTGCGGGAAACTAAACCTTCTTCCGTGCGTGCGATATGGGGTCAAATCTCTACTTGTGAGTCAGTATGCTACGCTCTACTCTCCCGAAAATTCTCACTCAAAAGTAAAGATGCCACCCCAACGCCGTTTTCTGGCACATACGGCCGAAAGAGAAGTATTACTCAACAAAAGATTTGATCCCTTTCGGGATGATAGTCTTACCTGATTCTGCCGTCCGTCGCAAGCAGAAAGGCAAAGGTCAAAGGGAGAAAGATCATCAGACTGTTGGGTTGGACGATATGCGCCGAAGTGGAGCCACGGATTGAATGTGAGGGTGACCACATCTGGAGGTCACGCCACCTTTCGGCTCCCCATAAATCTGCGCAACGTGCAAAATTAAGACCTGACCCTGTGTACGGTAGCCGTGTGGCACATGCGTTTTCGGAGATCGAGTGAAGGTCCGTTACATCGGGATCGACACCCCCGAGATCCATCATCCCATGAAAGGGATCGAGCGCTACGGCAAGGAGGCATCTGAGGCTAACCGCAAGCTGGTGGATGGAAAGACCGTCCGGCTGGAGTTCGATGTGCAGGAACAGGATCGCTATGGACGGCTCCTGGCTTACGTCTACCTGGAGGATGGCACGTTTGTGAACGCCTGGCTGGTGGAGAATGGCTACGCGATGGTAATGACCATACCGCCGAATGTGAAGTATCAGGAGTTGTTTCTAAAGCTACAGCGGGAGGCGAGGGAGGGTAGGCGGGAATTGTGGACATACGCCCAACGGCGGGGCAAGTATCTGAGTAGCGTCCTCTGTTCGGAGTTCTTGTTGAGGCTGCTACTCCTCTTCCTCACTAACCCAGCGCACTCTTCGTCCGCCAAAGGTGCACGCCAGCACCCCCTCACAAGTGTCATGGGCATAGTAAAATAGGTCGCCTGCCTGGACCGGACGCTTCCGGGGTTCTGTGAACACCGGGTGTATCTCGGAATCGAGCAGCTCAAAGGATGTCCCGCATTTCTGACAGCTGTACGACCGATGCCTCTTGTCTGCGAGCATGGCGTTCCCATCATTCGTAATCGACTCGATGTAATCGTCGACTAGCTGTTTTGTCTCCTGTAGGTCGAGAAATTCTAATCCGCTGTGGTAGATCAAGGCCATCTCCCCGTCCGCAGTCTCTTCTTGCCGGACGGATTCGGACCGGACCACGCGGGACCGCAGCTTCACCCACTTACCGTGTAGCTCAAGTTCAAAAAAGCAAGTGCTACCCGGTCGGACGAGGTCTTCATGCTCAATCAACGCCCCTCCGATACTGATATTGAGGAGCGTCGCCTCACGGATAGCGGCCACCCGCCCTTTGGGTCTGCCTCCCACGCCAACTCGGGGAAAGCGTCTTTTTTCCATCGCCGACTCCTCTGCCACTGGCGGATGCCACCCACCTTTTGGCTCAGCAAGATGTATGCCAGATGGGTACCGAAGCGTGGACTCCGCAAGACCCGAGTAGTCAGAGGGGGGGTAGACGGGACTATATTGCAGTGCGATCATAGGATCGGGTTTCATGGCCTCCTAGGCAGGAGGCACTAGTGAACAACCCTGAAGCCCCTTGGTCTTGCTATGGACTAATCTTAGATAATCAACTCGGTAGACCTAATGCGGCTCCAGGACCTTCGCGGAGGTAAGCATGGCCGAAAAACTTGATCCACGTCAAGAACTAGTCACAGTCGAAGAGCTAATCCGCGCCTGCCTCTACGAGCAGGATGCCACACGGCGGGTGTTGGTGCGGAAGGGCCTGCTGACCAACGGGGAGGTGTTGAAGGAGATCAAGGTGGTACGGCGGGAGATGGAGGGGAAACGGGGGCGGTGAAGGTGAAGCCGCTGGCCTTGACACCCCTTGCCCGGTGAGGGATACTTAGACCCCCTACGGCTCCCCGCAGCCATTGGAAGAAGTATGAAACCGGCGGCGATCATAGCTGCTAGCCCACATCTCAGGCACAATCAAAGGCGCAATACAAATTCAGACGCCCTCTCAGGCGGGACACGCCCGGCGGAGACAGGCCTTTAAGCCTGAAACGAAACTTATACAACTTGCCGAAATTCGCTTGCGCGGAGGAAAAGCCCAAGAACTGGATCCGCGGGCGTTTTATCCAATCAACAACAAAAACCAGGACAAAGCCGACAATGCCTCCCGCCACGGTGCTAGCGAGGTCCAGCGGAAGATTAAAAGTGACCCAGTCGCACATTCCTATCTATGATCACCTAACGCCTCACATCACCGGCAGTAAAAAGCAGAGTGAAGAACGAGCGGCGCTTTTTCCTGTCCGTGTGCATGTGATTGTTATGTTCATTACGGGAACACCGCTCCATCATTCATGCCATGATTGGTCTTACGGTCATACTCTCTTTCAAGGTCATTAAATTTCTTCATAATTTTATGCCCTAAGCGGTTTGCATCTATTTCAAGCTGCTTACACGCACGCCGTGCCGCCATATTTCTTATTTCCTTTTCTATTTCTCTAGCAGCTCTTACCCCCAGATCCTTATGTTCATTTTCATGATGTAACAAGGCCTTCATATAGCTTTCCCACTTTTGTTTTAGGGAATTTGGTATCCATCCTGACCTTCTCAATTTTGGCAGGACGTAATGGATATCCGCTCTTGTTTCTACCTTTATAATCGTGCACAAGCTACTAGATTCATTCCACCAGAAAGTCCATTTAACGAACCAGTCTGTACGCGCATCATACTTCATTCCATCCTCCCGAACGGGAGTTTTCATATTCAAATCGTTTCTTATGTCACGTGCAGTTCTACCGCTAACCCAGTAGTAATCTTTCTTCACATCAACCACTGGTGCTGATACTGCACGAATAGGCATTCCAATCAGTGTAAACACCGCGAGAATAAAGATAGTAATTTGGTTCATCATCATCGGTGGCGATCTCTTTCGGTCTTTAATCGCCTTATTAGCAGTACCTGTGCCATTATGAAAAAGACTTAAAAACATGACGTTATGCCCATATGTACAATTTTGGCTGGGCCGATCTGTTCTGAAATAGATCACCTGAATGCGTACACGGGGACCTTATGGAGGAAAGCCGACCATTGGTGTAAGGTGTCAGGCCTTGACTTGTGAATCAAGCACTTCGACAAGTCTCGATAGGTTCTTATCCTCTGTCATCTCGCTTTCCAACCTTGCCGATGCCTTACTCACGGCACTGGAATAAACCCCCCCGAATAATTTTCCTATTTCCGCATTACTTAAACCACTGTATCGCTTCACTAAATAAATCGCCACCCTCCTCGCGGTGTTGTCGCGGCTTCCCCTTCGCCTGATCACTTCCTCTGCCACCTTAGACACCCGGGCAACGGCTCTGACTATATCCGCCGCCTGCGGACTTGCCTTAAACCTCTTTCGCTCTACGATGTCATCACTGAGCGACCGCCCCCTCAGCAATCCCCAGATTTTTCCCTTAAACTCTTCTCCCCCGAGCACCACCTGTCCATAAACGTTCGTGAACGGGCTTTCCCCTCTTCCCTTCAACCCTTCCTCCACAAATTCCTTGTATCTCTTGCGTGCCCTCTCTCTATCCCGTCCAAATTTCGACAGGACCCCCCCATACTCAACCCACTTCACCTCTCTGCCTCTCCTGATATATCCCCCATAACTGGTCCATTCGTACAGCTCAGGCTTTTTCACCACCTTTGCCCTCACCGGATTGAGGTGTACGTATCGGCTTACCTTGAGAAGGTACGTGTCTTTCTCAACGAGAATCCCCGTATACCTCCCCTGAAATAGATGGCCTACACGACCGCACTTGCGGTTAAAATATCCGGTATACCCCCCATTTAACCCATGCATGATCTTCACAAGATTGCCGTGCGGGGTCTCAATGACCAGATGGTAATGGTTGTCCATCAGGACATAGCTGTGGATGAGGATGCCATACCGCTCGTGATAATCCTCCAGCATTCCGAGAAACTTTATCCTGTCCGAGTCGTCAAGAAAGATCTTCTTCCTTTCATTCCCACGACTCGTTACGTGATACAGTGCACCCGGGTATTCTATCCTCAGCGGTCTTCCCATGGGGGAAGCTTATGCCGATGCTAACGTTATGTCAAGAGTCAAGGTCTGACACCCTCCACCTCTCCGCGCTGCACAAGGACCGTACCATAGTGCGGGGATATGATAGGAAGGCCCACGTGTCGTCAGTCGAAAGTGGTGGCACGGAGATTGCTGCTTTTACGGGGAAATACCGCGTGAAAGGGATTATCCCATGCGTTGTCCAGGC
>JAZFYO010000369.1:0-5554 GCA_036443615.1 Binatia bacterium
GCGGCGATGCGTAAAATCTCCCCTATGTCCCATGCCGCATCCACCACTGCCAACTTGCGTGTCTCCTTGGAACCCACCAGATAGACAAAATTCTGCATGGGACCGATCTCAACCTGCTTGAAGTACAAATGCTCGTTCACTATATTTAGTTCGTGGTCAGGAGTTCTGGGTCGGTAGTCCTTAGTTAGGAGTCAGAATCCTGTAGTCAGTGGTCGGTAGTCAGTAGTCAATTGTCGGGAGTCCAGAGTCCTCAGTCCGTAGTCAGTATTCTGCTTTCAGCTGTGCTATTTTTTTTTGGCTGCCAACGATTCGTAGCTGACGCCTTCCCCGTTCTCCTGGCTTACCGGCAGGTCTAGGCTGGCCCAGCCCGGGGCGATGACCTGTCCGAATGGATCGCGCATGCCGCCGAATCCTCCACGTACACTCGAGACATCCTGATAGCCCGTCTCTTGTAGCGCCTGCGCAGCTGAGTTGGAGCGGGGACCGGCCTGGCACCCGACGATGATCTTCTTATCCTTGGGGTAATGCGTCTGCACCACCTGGGCAAACTCTGTGTTGAATGCCATCCCCTGGCCCGGATCAGGAAAGGCAATGGGAATATTGACCGCACCATCGGGATGGCCTGATACAAATTCCTCTACCGTGCGCACATCGATGTACACGGATCCTGATTCTTTTGTGAGCACGTCATAGGCTTCCTGAGGAGTAATCTCTTTGATCGCCATAAAAAAGCCCCTTCCTTTTTCAGCGCATTGCAAAATCTAGTAACATGGAGTCCGTAGTCAGACCCCCCCACTCAGAACTCTTGCTTCTGGATTCTTGATATTTTTCATTTTTAAATTTTCACTTTTCATTTTGTCTTGGATGAGAACCTCCTCCCTACATTCCCATAATATTATACCCGGCATCCACGTGGACAATCTCTCCGGTCACGCCACTTGCCATGTCGCTCAATAAATAAAGCGCGGTACGAGCCACCTCATGCTGATCAATGTTCCTCTTGAGCGGGGCGCGCTCACTGCTGAGTTGGTGCATATCCTTAAAGCCGGCAATCCCTGCGGCCGCTAACGTCCTTATAGGCCCAGCGGAGATAGCGTTGACCCTGATCCCTTGTGGGCCCAGGTCGTATGCCAGATACTTCACGCTGGATTCGAGGGCCGCCTTGGCAACCCCCATGACGTTGTAATTGGGAATAACCTTCTCCGATCCCATATAGGTCATGGTCAGGATGGCCCCCTTGCGTCCCTCCATGAGGGCGGCTGCCTGGCGCGATAGCGCAACAAAGGAATAACTGCTCACGTCCAAGGCCAGGTGAAATCCCTGGCGACTCGTCTGAATATAGGGATTCGATAGATCCTCTTTATTGGCAAAGGCGATGGCATGAACAAGAATATCCAGGCTGCCCCACTCCTGCCTGAGGGTCTGAAAGACCTTGTCGATTTCCTCATCCTTAGTGACATCACAGGGGAGAATGATCTTCGATCCGATCCCCTCCGCCAGGGGTCTCACCCGCTTCTCAAAGGCCTCTCCGGCATAGGTGAAGGCAAGCTCTGCGCCCTCTTCGTGGAGGGCCTGGGCAATTCCCCAGGCAATGCTCCTGTCATTGGCAACGCCAAAGATCATTCCTTTCTTGCCTTTTAGCAGTTCCATAGTTGCCTCCGGGTTATTTTTGCCTTTTGGGCTTTTCCTTGAGTCCTTTCTGCCAGAGGTACTCCCTTTCCCCCAGGCGCTTCCCGACCCAGCGGGAGAGGACAAAAAAGAGGTCGCTCAGGCGGTTCATATATATTAGGGGCCACTCCGTTGATTTCTCAACCCTGGAGAGGCGGAGGATCTCGCGTTCGGCCCTTCTGCACACCGTGCGGCACTGGTGGAGGTAGCCCCCGATCCTTCCCCCTCCTGGAAGGACAAAAGATTTGAGCGGTCCGAGTTCCTTCTGGCACTCATCGAGAGTCTCTTCAAGCCTTGTGATTTCTTTTTCTCCGATGCGAATGGACCCCTCGCGAGCCAAATCCGGCGGAGTCGCCAGTTCGCTGCCGAGGTCGAAGAGGTCTTCCTGGATGTTACGCAAAACCCGATCCAGGAATCGGTGTGCTTCACCGTCCTGGAGTTTTTCCTCGTTAAAGACTCGTGCCAATCCGACAATGGAGTTAAGCTCGTCGACGGTCCCGTAGGCCTCGATCCTGGGCGAATCCTTGGGGACCCGTTTTCCCCCTACCAATCCGGTTTCTCCCTTGTCTCCGGTGCGTGTATAGACGCGTGTGATCCTGATGGCCATAAGTAACTTAGAAGTCTGTAGTCTCTAGTTCGGAGTCCGCGGCCAGGAGTCAGAATCCAGAACTAAATCCTCCGTCTCCTGGATACTAATGATTTACTAGTTCATAACATTAATATTATCGCCGGCCAACAGAATAAAATTGCGCTGGCTTCAAGCACCGATCTTAGAATTGGAACGGGCCCAGAATAGGTACGCGGGAATGCCTAGGGCAACAATCCCCATTCCCAAAAGTGACTCCAGCGGGTTTACCCAAAGGGTGGACAAGGCAATACCCAGATGGGCGAGAATGAAGAGGGAAGGCACTCCTGGATAACCCCAGATTTTATAGGGTCGTTTTAGCTCCGGCCTTTTGACTCTGAGGGCGATCAGCGACCCTACCGTCAGCGCAGAAAACAGTACGACGATGACCGTTACGTAGGTCAAAAGGGTCTCGAAGGTCCCGGTAAGCACGAGGATAGAAGACCAGAGGGCTTGTAGAATGATGGCACGTGAAGGTGTGTGGAAACGGGGGTGGACTCTTGCAAGACGGCGAAAGAAAATACCGTCCTGGGCCATCGCATAGTAGATTCTTGGGCCGGTCATGATGACGGCATTCAGGGCTCCAAGGATGGAAAGGGCAATGATCCCTGTGATCCAAGCAGAGGTCTGGTAACCGAAGAGGGCGGTCGTTGCCACCTCGGCCACTCGCATCACGCCCCGCATCTCTTTCACCGGGACCCCGTAAAAATAAACAGAGTTGATGGCCAGGTAGAGGAAAATAATGAGCAGGTTTGCCCAGAGGAGCGCTCGCGGCAGCTCTTTTTCCGGGCTCTTCACTTCACCCGCCATGTAGATCACTGCATTCCAGCCGGCGTAGGTGAAGATGACTGGGATGAAGGCGGCCCCAAGGGCCGTGATGTTGGTAATCTCCGACAGTTCGAGAAAAGGGGAAAAGTGACTCACGCTTCCCCTTCCCAGCACAACACCCAAAAGGATAATTCCAAGCAGGGCGCCAATCTTAAGTATGGTCAAAAGGTTTTGTAATTTGCTCCCCTGCTTGATCCCCGCGATGTGGACCATTGATAAAAACAAAATTACGCAGATGGAAAAAATCGACGCCACCGAAAGTTGGAAGGTGAAGCCCAATCCCTCGACAGAAAATGAATCCCCGTTGCGCCCAAGGAGGGGAAAGAAAAATGCCATAAAATCGGTAAACCCAACTGCTAGAGAGGCGACAGAGCCTGAGAAGGTGACAAAAAAACTGGACCAGCCGGAGAGAAAACCAAAAAGGGGACTAAAGGCCTCTCTGAGATATATGTAATCTCCACCCGCGTAGGGAAGACTCGATCCGAGCTCGGCACAGCTAAGGGCACCGGCTAGCGCGAGAAGCCCTCCCAGAAGCCACACCAGAAGGATGGCCCCGGGCGAGAGGAGATTCTGGGTGATGAAGCCCGTGGTGACAAATATCCCGATGCCGATCGTGCTCCCGACGATCAGCATGACCGAGTCAAAGAAGCCCAGTTCTCTCTTTAGATTCCCTTGCATCGTCTAATTCGTCCGTAACCCCGATCCGGTATTTCGCGGCTCAGGAGCCCATTTCTGATAGGTATCAGATTGCAGCGAAGAGCTGTTTATAGCGTGTGGCAACAATCTACTCTTAGTATATTTGCAAACCTGCGATCAATATAACGGACACTATTTTCATATCGGCTCGGGATCGATTATGCCTTGATTGTTCCTGGCAGATCGGTGCTGGCGGGAAAGTAGTTGTCAATTTGTGATCGCTGAGGTCCAGGTGTCGTGAAGAAACCAAGAGGATCAAAAAACCTTAGAGATACCCGGATGAGTCAGAGTCGGTCCTTGCCGCCAATCTATCACCTCGTTCTCCGCCTCCCAGAGACACGAGGCCTCCATGTGGGGTGCCTTGGCCTGCAGAGATTTCCCCATGGCTACTATGTTTATACCGGCAGTGCCAGGCGTGGACTGGCAAGCCGGCTGCGAAGGCATCTGAGCATGGAGAAGACTAACCACTGGCACATAGATTGGCTGACCAAGGTTGCACGGATGGAGGAAATCTGGGTAGACTTTCGACCCAGGAGAAGTGAGTGTAAGAGTCACGGATTGATTCTATCGGTGCCAGGTGCGAACAGGCCCTTTCGAGGGTTTGGATCGTCGGATTGCCGATGTCATTCTCATTTAGCCCATTTTGACAAGATGCCTATATTTCACAGAAAGGGGAAACCAACGTGGCGAAAAGCGCTAGTCCGCGTTTTGGGGTCAGCAAAAAGATAAAGCAGGTCGGACGGATCGACCTTCCAGGAGGTGGTAAAGTTGTGGTGAAAAATGGCTTTGCCTATGTCGGCCACATGGATCCGCCGCACGGCACCTCCATCCTCGACGTGAAAGACCCGAGGCATCCAAAGGTCGTCTCGCACATTGAAGTCCCGAAAGGAATCCACTCTCACAAGGTGACAGTGATGGGGGACGTGATGCTTGTCAACTATGAGAGATACATGACGAGCAAAGAGGGGCAGGGGGGGCTCAAAATCTTTGACATTTCTAATTGTGCCAAGCCGCGCGAGATCGCATTTTTCAAAGCAGCCGAAAAGGGTGTGCACCGTTTTACCTCTGACGAAAGGTACGCGTACTTCTCCCCTGTGATGGAGGGATATGTGGGCAACATCGCAATGATCCTCGACCTCAAGGATCCGTCCCGGCCGGAAGAGGTCGGACGATGGTGGATGCCCGGGCAGTGGAGCGGAGGTGGGGAGACGCCGAACTGGACGGGAACGGCTCACCGCTGCCACCATCCCATCAGAAAGGGGAACCGGCTCTACGTGAGCTACTGGCACGGCGGATTTGTCATCCTCGATATCTCCGACATAAGCAAACCCAAGCTGGTGAGCCACGTCGACTGGAGTCCGCCCTATCCGTCTCCGACCCATACGACCCTGCCCATGCCAGGGAGGCTCATGGATCGGGATATTTTGGTAGTAACCGATGAGGAAGCACAGAAGCTTGCCCCGACACCACAAGCATTCCTTTGGGTAGTGGACATCAGTGAGGAGTCCCGCCCCACCCCCATCTCTACCTTCCTCGCTTCCCAGGATGGTGAGTCAAACAATGGAGGCCGCTTTGGCGCCCATCAGCCCGCAGAGCAGGTCTATAGCAATATCCTCTATGTCACCTGGTTTGCCGGCGGCCTGCGCGCCATTGACTTTTCAAACCCCTACCGCCCGACCGAGGTAGGGACCTATATCCCCTTGCCTGGAAAGGGACAGAAATCCGTCCAGAGCAACG
>JAZFYO010000370.1:0-3531 GCA_036443615.1 Binatia bacterium
TGAAAGCTCTAGAGGGGGCCGTAGACCAGGCCATGGCAGAGGATGGCCCCTGGTTTATTGTTGCCAAGGTGGAGGAAAAGAGGCGTGTGCCTCGCCCTGAGGTGATGATAGAGGAAAACCTGGTGCGTTTTCGCAACGCCTTTGATTGAATTCCGACAACCCTACAGAAGATGACGAGCCTCTTTTTGCGCTTATGCAGCGGCTCCCGGCTCAGTTTTTTTTCTTGGCCGCCTTTTTCGTGTGGTGGGTTTTCCCTTGGCCTTCCCCTCGGTGGTGGAGGGCTCAGCCTTCAAGGCTTCAGCCTCGGGAATTATCTCTACTAATGACAGGGGGGCATTATCCCCCCTTCGTAAGCCAATTTTCACTGTACGCGTATAACCTCCCGGACGGTTTTTAAATCGCGGGGCCAGGGTGTCGAAGACCTTCCTAACCACCTCCTTATCATGTATCACCGCCAGGGCTTGGCGCCGTGCATGTAGACTCCCCTTTTTCCCCAAGCCAATCATCCAATCCGACCAGCGCCTCAACTCCTTGGCTTTGGGATCCGTAGTCTCGATGCGATCGTGGCGCAATAAGGAGGTCACGAGATTACGCATCAAGGCTAAACGATGGCTGGGGCTGCGGTTGAGCTTCCTGCCTTTCTTCAGATGCCGCATGTTTCAAGCTGTCTCTTTCTGCTTCGCCTGCTTGCGGTTGTCGA
This sequence comes from Binatia bacterium, assembly GCA_036443615.1. Classification (GTDB taxonomy): domain Bacteria; phylum Desulfobacterota; class Binatia; order UBA9968; family CAXXLF01; genus JACZXR01. The sequence goes on from JAZFYO010000370.1 coordinate 701, forward strand.
GATCCTCTCGTGTCAGGGAATAGTCCAATTTCATTCCAAGCTCCAGCCCCATTTCGCGGAGGATCTCTTTAATCTCGTTCAGGGACTTGCGGCCAAAGTTTTTGGTCTTCAGCATCTCCGGCTCGGATTTTTGGACAAGTTCCCCAATAAATTTAATATCGGCACTCTGTAGGCAATTTTGAGAACGGACCGAAAACTCTAACTCGTCCACACTGCGGAAAAGATTCTCATTCAGGGGGGTCGTCGTTGTGTCCTTTCGAGTTTCGGAATCTTGCGGCTCCTCTTCGAAATTGATAAAGATGCTAAGATGATCCTCCAGGATCTTAGCTGCATACGCCACTGCATCATCTGGCTTCACACTGCCATCCGTCCACACCTCCAAGGCCAAGCGGTCGTAATCTGTCCTCTGTCCGACTCTAGCATTGGTGACATTAAAATTTACCTTCTTAATAGGGGTGAAAACCGCATCCAGATAAATCGTATCTACCGGGGCTTCCTCATCCTTGTTCCGCTCCGCTGGCACGTAGCCTCGTCCCATCTTGGCAACCATCTCGATCTCAAGTTTCCCCTCCTTGGATAAGGCGGCAATGTGCTGCTCCGGGCTGATGATCTCCATATTGGGACCAGTCTTTATGTCCTTTGCCAGAACCACCTTCGGACCCTTAGCCTCCAGCTTGAGATTCCCTTGCTCCACGTTAAACAGCTTGAGGCGGACTTGTTTCAAGTTAAGAATTATATCCGTCACATCCTCGGTCACTCCAGGGATGGTTGAAAACTCGTGAAGAACCCCCTTGACACGTATCGAGGTAATGGCTGACCCCATCAGGGAGGAAAGGAGAACTCTCCTGACTGCACTACCTATCGTTTGTCCAAAGCCTCTCTCAAAGGGTTCTCCGTAAAACTTACCATAAGTAGAGGTGAGGCTTTTCTCGTCCACTTCAAGCTTATTTGGTTTTATCAAATTACTCCAACTCCTATTCATCTCGTCTCCAATGTTTTAAAGGTTACTTAGAATAGAGTTCGACTATTAACTTTTCATTAATCGTCGCTGAGATCTCAGTGCGCGTGGGTAGAACCTTAACCCTTCCTGTATAAGCATCTCGATCGAGTTCTGCCCACTCCGGCACACCGCGTCTCTGGGCACCGTCCATAGCAGATACGATCCGGCCTATGTTCCGACTCTTCTCTCTTATCGAAACCGCATCTCCTGCACGAACAAAATAGGAAGGGATGCTCAAGCGCTTCCCGTTCACCAGAATATGTCCGTGCCTAATCAGCATACGAGCATCCGAGCGTGAGCTGGCAAAACCGAGTCTGTAGGTGACATTATCCAACCGTCTCTCCAAGAGCACCAAGAGAGCCTCGCCCGTAATTCCCTTCGCCCTTTCCGCCAAAGCAAAGGTGCCACGAAACTGCTTTTCCATAAGGCCATACATCCGCTTTACCTTTTGCTTCTCACGCAACTGGATGCTGTACTCCGAAAACTTTTGCCGCCTCTGCCCGTGTTGGCCTGGTGGATAACTCCTCCGCTCGATCGCACACTTGTCCGAGTAGCAACGCTCTCCCTTGAGAAAGAGCTTGATATTTTCACGCCGGCAAAGCCGACAAACCGATCCAAGGTATCTAGCCAACTACTCCCCCCTTTCTTCGAATTCAGTAGTCGGGAAACAGTGGCCAGAATCCCAACCCCTGAATTTTGTAATTTTGCTTCTGACTCCTGTATTCTGAATCCTCATTTTTGGCTTCTCACGTCCTTCTTCGCTTAGGTGGACGACAACCATTATGAGGAATCGGAGTCACATCCTTGATCAAGCTGATGTTCAGTCCGGCCAACTGGAGAGACCTCAAGGCAGAGTCTCTCCCGGCGCCCGGTCCCCTAACAAAGACCTGCACGGCACGCATGCCATGGTCCATAGCCTTTTTGGCAGCGTTATCGGCGGCTTGTTGGGCTGCAAATGGAGTCCCCTTACGGGATCCCTTAAATCCCATGCTTCCCGCACTCGACCACGCGACGACATTTCCCTGGGTGTCCGTGATCGTCACAATAGTGTTGTTAAAAGTCGAGTGGATGTGCGCAACACCTTCGGAGATGTTCTTCCTCCCTCTCTTCTTCTTTCCACCCCTCGCCTCTGCCTTCTCCCCTTCCTGTACCGCTGCCTTTTTCTCTTCCGGATTCTCGTCCTCTCTCGCCATGGTTTCTCCTAAAATTTAAGTACTCAGCCCTCAGCTTCCAGCCCAACATTACTACTTCATTATTTGAGCCGATGGCCAATGGCCGATTCCTGATAGCTATGCGCTATTATACTTTGCCTTTGCCGGGCGGCGGCTTCTTTCCCGCAACTGTCTTGCGCGGGCCCAACCTGGTTCGCGCATTTGTATGGGTCCTCTGTCCCCGAACCGGCAAGCCTTTTCGGTGTCTCAAGCCACGGTAGGATCCTATCTCGATGTGCCGCTTGATATGCGCCGTTATTTCACGTCTGTTATCTCCTTCCACTTTTAAGCCCTGATCGATGACTCTACGAATCTTGACAACATCATCATCGGAAAGGTCGTCGCTCTTAGTATCGAATTGAATCTCGACCTCCTGAAGGACTTTTCTCGACGTACTCCTACCAATCCCGAAGATATAGGTGAGTGCAATTTCCATTCTTTTATTCTTGGGCAAATCCACTCCCGCTATACGCGCCATCTAAACCTCCAGTTAAGTAAACAGTCAATTGTCATTAGTAATAAATTCATTCTAGTCAATTGACGATTAACCAATAACTATTGACCCTGATCGTTAGCCTTGTCTCTGCTTATGCCTGGGATTGAAACAGAGTACCCGGACC
>JAZFYO010000371.1:0-2172 GCA_036443615.1 Binatia bacterium
GTAAAGTATAAACGACGATCTGAAATTCTGCGAACTCCTTGCCCTTTTTCGCAATCAAAAAAGTGTATTCAGGGATACGATGCTGATTTTCCTTGAAGTCCCTAAAATAGAAATTATGGTCCCAAAATTCTACCCGCCATTATCCAACCGAGGTAGGTGAGCGTCAAGGCGCAAAGAAAAGTGTTTTTGCAGTGGTCCTTGACAGCGAAGGAAAGTGCCGGGTAACATCCCCTAACACTCAAGTTCAAAGAAGGGACTACTAATGAGCTCAATCTTCCAAACAGACCCATCCTTTTCTTTTTTGATTCTGCGTTTAGGTCTTACGGTCGCATATTTCGCCCACGGATCACAACAGCTTCTTGCCTGGTTTGGCGGACGTGGGTTCAAGGACACCCTCAACAATTGGCAACAAAAGTATCAGATACCGAAACCCATCGGCATGATCGGTATCTTCACCGAATTCTTTGGTAGCATTGCCCTTCTCGTAGGGTTCCTCACGCGACCCTTTGCGCTGGGATTAACCATCTTCATACTGGTCGCAATCCAGAAGTCCCACTGGGAATACGGCTTCTTCTTGGCGCGCCGCCAGGGAGAAGGCAGCGGAATTGAGTATTGCCTGGCGCTTTTCCTCATGTCCCTGGCACTTCTCGTCGGCGGGGGAGGGGCTATATCCATCGATCGCCTGCTGAGTCAATAGCTGGCTTGGAAACTTCCTTCCCGTTCGTCAAGCCCGGGTCTGATACTTCAAGACTCCTTGAACGCATTCACATAATAGCTTGAATTCACACCCCGCCGCTAAGGGCACAGATGAAGTGAACCGTGTCGGTCGGCTGGGTATGCGTACTGAGAGTGGATATTGGTTCTTCGTTGAGAAAAATTTTGCTCTGCTCACGGATGCCATCTTGCTCGTCGATGATGCAAAAGCGAAAGCCGGGATAGCGCCGATCCATTTCGGCCGGCATCTCTCTGATGGTGGTTCCGCTAGCCTCGATGACGCGCTGCCTCCCGGTAGTAGGAGCGAAGCGGCGTCGGGATAAGAACCTTCATATTGCGACTTCTGCTGTTTCCACCGAGTAGATCTCCGGCAGGTGCCTCGCCAGGCAATTCCAACGCGCGCCGCCGTTGCGTGAAATCCTCGCCGAACGATTTTAGCCCGACTCGTACTTTCCTCGCCTCATCATCGCTGCCAGCTCCCGTGCACGCCTCCCCACCTGCCTTGCCCATCGACTATCTAGCATCTGCCGCGCGGCCTCATCCCAGTCTTTAGCCTTGATTGCGGCAATGGCCTTCCTGAATCCCCGGAACCTTTGAAGCCCGAGGTTAAAGACCATGTTCAGGACGACGTCTTTCCTCACCGGGTTGACCTTCGAAAACCACGGAAACGCACGTTTGACTTCCCGTCGGACCCTGGCGATATCGTTGTTGAGAAGCGCCCAGGCCTCGTCGCGAGTGATTCCGACGTCATCCAGGTTCCGGCCCACCCCGATGGTGAGTTTTTTTTTGGTGTCCAGGTAAGGCTTGAGGCGCAAGCCTTCGTGTCGAATCAGCATATCGTGCAAACGACTCATAGTTCATGCCTAGTAAGTGGAGAGTGGAGAGGGTCAGGTCTCTTAATATTTACTTTTTTCACAACCCGGGCCTTTGGTTTTCAAATCCGGCAGCGTCCTACTCTCCCCTTCGAGAGGCTCAGGGCCATGAGTCGATTCGAATGGTCGAACCATCAAGGGGAGACCCTATTAAGGCCTTTGGCTCTGCCAGGATCTCTAGGCTCTAGCGTTTGGCACTCACTTGAATGCCGGTATCACGTGCTCGGCAAAGAGCCGTATGTTCTTCAGGGCTAATTCCTGCGGCATGCCGCCAAAATGAAACGTTCCCGACAATGTGGTCAGGCCAACCTCCTCCCGCCAGCGGTGGATTGCATCGATACACCGTTGGGGCTCTCCCGCGATGATAAATCCCTTTGCCATATCAGAGGCGACATCGTGGGTGCTGCCCCGTCTGTTCCTGAGATCGGGATCGAATTCGTAGCGAACGTCCCAATAATTGTGCATATAGGGGCCCGCCTCGCGCACCGCTTGGTCCAAACTGTCGGCCACATAAACGTGGAACTTGCCGAGAATCTCACGTCCTGTGACCCCTTGCCCGGCTTGAGAAAGGGCCCGCCGGTACACC
>JAZFYO010000372.1:0-5803 GCA_036443615.1 Binatia bacterium
GTAGTAAACAGCTCTGCCTTTCTCAACAGGACGAGACACACATCCGAAGCATTGATAAAGAGAGGAATCGTATCCCGGGGTTGCTGATTTAAGAACCGCACATTACTCAATAGTTCGCTCTCTGCCATTGCCTGCAATTTCTCTTTCTCAGCCCCTTCCCCGACCAACAGAAACATCAAGTCAGGCTGAACCTCTCTAAGCTTACGTGCCGCCTCAAGGACTACTTCTAGCCCATGCGCATATCCCATGGTCCCGATGTAGGAGACGACAAATTTCCCGTTGAGACCGAGGCGCTCTTGCAAAGCATGGGAATTTACTCTTGGGCAGAATTCCTCTGTCTCGACCCCATTCTCGATCACGTCAATTTTTTCTTCGGGGATCCCTCTTTGCCTCGCCAGGTTCTCTTTGAACGCCTCTGTTACCACCACGATCCGATCACATTGGTGATAGAGAAAGGAAGCCAATCTGTCTAGGCCACGAATCAGAAACGAATTTTCCCGTCCGATTCCTGAGGCCAGGAGGGACTCGGGCCACAGATCCCTCACTTCAAAGACAAACGGACGGCCCTTGAGACGGCTGATCCACCACCCGCTCAGGCCGATAAGAAGCTGTGGAGAAGTGGCGATGACCAGATCCGGCCGTGGAAGAAATGAACCCCGCAAACACGCGGAAGCACAATAAGAACCATTAACCAGTATTCGCTCCCCAGCTCTCCGGTTCGGAGCGGGATAAAGCCAGGTACGTATCACCTCAATCCCATCCAACTTTTCGTGCAAGGTGAGCCTCCGCATCTTCCGACGGTACTCTGTTGGAACGATGCCGGTAGGGTGGTTAGGAAAACCGGTCAGGACTGTTACCTGGTGGCCGGCTTTCACCCAATGTTTTGAAAGCTCATAGACCCGAGCGCTCGGTGCTCCCATCTCTGGAGGAAAATACTGACTGACGTATAGGATCTTCATAGCATTTAATAGTAGAGAATCTTGAATAAAGCCTTTTGAATTACGGCCCGGCTCCGTTTAATGGGATCGCCCTCATATCTCTCCCAGCGTTGAGCAAACTCTGAGAATGCTGGCTCCCCTGTTAACTTGTGCATGACTCGAAGTTGAACGATCTGCAAACGATGGTAGAACGGGCTGGCAAACATTCTGAGCCTGTTCCCAGAGAGTTCGTAGAGGGACCAATACCCCACGTCGTAGTGCTGGAGATTGGTTACCAGCGTTCGAACCGCCTGGTTGAACAGATTGAGAGCACGTGACTCGCCAGTGGCAAGGAAGTAGTCATAGACGCCCCAGCTGGCCCAGATGAAACCATTCAGGATATGCGTTGGAGGGAAGACGATGTACTCCTCAAACCAGGTGTGGCCACCTCCATCCACATAAGTCACGCCGCCCTCGTCCACTGTTTTCAGGAAGGACTCCATGGCACGCTGAGCTGCATCGAGATAGGCGACTTTGCCTGTTTCACGCTGGGCACGCACCAATAGTGATATACCCTGCCCTTGGGCAAGACCGGAGTACCAGGGGGCCCTGAGAGGCGTACGATACTCCCAGTCAAAGTGGTGGTTCCAAACCCATAGACCTGCGGGATTCAGCTCCAGGTTGTCCACCAGCCAGTCGGCCGCGGTCAAGAACATTCGCCTTCGCTCTGACTCATTTGTGCGGCGGAAGATATTATAGTTGCCGAGACCGTACTGGGCGATGGCGATGGGGTTATACTGCAACCCTAAAGCACCGTGGTAGTTGAGAAGAGGGATGCCATCCGGGTCGTGCTGGCCCGGGTAAGAGGCCTTGGCAGTGAACGCCATGTAGTATTCGTCCAGTTCCCCTGCTCGGAAGTGATTATTGACCTCAGGCACTTCGTGCCAGAAGGTCAGGTGGCTCATCTGAGGAGTAAGGTAGGCCGAGAAAATGCGACGGTAGTATTTCAGGCGACTTCCTGTTGACATGGATCTCCGTGTACTTTGGAACGCAGGACATGTCACGACTAGCGCCACCACGTGGTGATCACTTTCGCAATACGCTGCGCGGCATGGCCATCCCAAAAGGGTGGAATTTCTCCCTGCTTTCGATCTCCGCTTAAGATTCGCCCTACCTCAGTTCTTAGCCGATCCATATCTTGCCCAACGAGAACGTTCGTGCCCAAAGTCACCGTTACCGGTCGCTCAGTATTCTGCCGCACGGTCAGGCAAGGAACCCTCAGGTACGTCGTTTCCTCTTGAATCCCGCCCGAATCTGTGATCACCAGCGTAGCGTGATATTGTAAAGCTAGGAACTCCAAATAACTCAAGGGGTCAACAAAATGAAGCTGCGAATCAAGGGTTGCCAAATCCGATGCCTCTAACCGTTGGCGGGTGCGAGGATGGATAGGAAAGATGAGTGGTAAGTCACGGCTAATTTCGCTGAGAGTCTTGACGATGGAAAGAAGAATACCAGACGCATCTACATTCGACGGCCGATGCAGTGTCACGAGCCCGAAGTGCTTCAAATAATGAGACGGAACAGATGTTAAATCCTTCCCGTTCCAGCGTGCCAATGCTTCAGGCAACAGGGCCACGAGAGTGTCAATCATCACGTTGCCAATCAGATTGATCTTCTCGGAAGCAATGCCTTCTTGTTGCAGGTTCTTGTCTGCATCAACCGAGGGCGTGAAAAGCAAGTCGGCGATCTGGTCTGTGAGCAGTCGGTTGACTTCCTCTGGCATAGTTCGATCGAAGGAGCGCAGACCAGCCTCGACATGGCCAACAGGAATAAGCAATTTGGCGCACACCAGTGCGGCTGCCACAGTGGAATTGACATCGCCATAGACCAAGACGAGATCTGGCTTCCGTTCCAACACAACGGGCTCGAGGCGGCTCATGATCTCGGCTGTCTGCTGGGCGTGGCTCCCCGGGCCCACCCCTAGGTTGACGTCCGGCACGGGCATGACCAGTTGCTGGAAAAAGACGTCCGACATGTTGAAATCGTAGTGCTGACCCGTGTGAATAAGAGTTTGTCGAACACTGCCAGGAGAGCCTAAAGCCCGTAGGACCGGAGCAGCTTTCATGAAGTTGGGACGTGCGCCTACGACGTGAAGGATGTGCATGGCAGGTTTATCGAACTCCGCAGATAGAATTCATGGATTCTGGGATGGGGTCTCAACCTTGATTGATGGCTGAGGTGATGAAAGTGTCACTGTCTACCCCAACCGCTTCCCCAACCCGGAGTGCATCAAGGATGCGGAAAGTCGTTAACGTAGTAGCGACGATTTCGTCATAGGCCAAAGGCGGTGGGCCACCCTTATGCACTGCAGTGACAAATGCCTCCCAGGCAGCTCGGTGTCCTTTGTCCTGGCCCAGACGGGCTTTGCGGACCTTCCTTCGCCCGTTGCGCACAAGCTCCAGACGGCGAAAATCATCCATAACGCCCACAGCCCCACCGCCAAAGACCTCAATGCGTTCCTTGGGGAATGTCCTGTCACCACTTGCCACGTAGGTTATGATGCCGAGGGATCCATTGGTGTACTCCAGCGTGATAATCACGTTGTCGTCCCGGTAGCGACCCCCGTTACTTAGCGCCCTAGCATCCACCCGCATGGGCGAGGCGCCAGCCAGAAAAGTTAAGAAGTCCACAAAGTGGCAGACCTCGCCGATGATGCGCCCGCCGCCCTGTTCAGGGTCGTGAATCCAGTGATCGGGTTGCACATAACCAGCGTTAACACGGTAGTGCATGACCAAGGGTTCGTGTACCCCAGCCAGGAAGGATTTAAATTGTCGTGCCATAGGGGCAAATCGACGGTTATACCCTACTGTTAGGATGCTTGAAGGTTGAATGTGGAGAGCAGTAACAGTCCATCGTAACTCGTCTTCATTAAGACAAAGTGGTTTTTCGCAATAGACGTGCTTTCCGGCGCTCAGGGCAGCCAGGACCTGCCGTGCGTGAAGATGGTGGCGGGTGGCGATGACTACGGTGTTCACCTCAGGACGATTTATGACTTCGTTTTCCTCGGTGGTGCAATACTGAAAGCCAAACTTTTGCCCAGCATGGCTAGCAGTGAGGCCACTAGCAGAACAGACGCCGATGAGTTCGATGCCAGGAACCTTCTTCATGGCCGGGAGAAGTGTGGTGATGGCAAACTTACCTGCACCTAACAAGCCCACGGTGACGAACGGCGAAGGTGCGGTTCGTTGGTCAAAAGGCGGATGTCTAAGGCTGACCTTGCGAGAGAGATCAGGTTGCCCCGAATAGGTAATGAGCACACCGAGAAAGGACTCCGCAGACCTGCTGTTGAAAAGGTCGTAGGCATTAGGGGCTTCTGTAATCGGGAAACGGTGGGTGATAAGAGGCTTGACGTCCACCTTGTTCTCGTCCAGAAGTCGCAGGAAGGCCTGCATGTTACGGTTTTCCGTCCAGCGGACGTAACCAATAGGGTAGTCGTGTCCCTTCTCCTCATACCCCGAATCGTAACGCCCAGGGCCATATGATCGGGAGACGCGAAAAGTCAACTCCTTTTCGTAGTATATCTTGCGCGGAATTTCCATACCCACAGCGCCCACGGCAACGACGCTGGCCCTTTCACGGGCGATCACTCCTGCGAGCTCGATGGGCTCACTACTAGAGGTATCGGCAGCGATGATGACTGCATCGGCACCAGACGAGGACAAATAACTATTGACTAAAGACTCCATCTGTTCGGCACTACTAGCGGTGCCATCACAGCCGAGTCGTCCGGCTAATTCGCAGCGGCCCGTATTCGGGTCCATACCGAGGACATGGGCACCAGCAGCCTTGGCCACTTGTATGGTCAGCAGGCCGATCAAGCCCAGGCCGATAACAGCCACGGTCTCTCCTAGTCCGATGTTAGCCAGGCGAACACCATGTAGCGCGATCGCTCCAAGGGTAGTAAAAGCCGCGGACTCAAAGTCCACGCTGTCGGGCAGCTTCACCACCAGATTGCGGGGGACAGAAATGACCTCGGCGTGAACCGAGTATCCGGCACCGGCACAGGCCACCCGGTCCCCCACCGCGAAGTCCGCAATAGCGTCACCCACTTGAATAATCGTCCCAGCACAGCTATAGCCCGGGGCCAGAGGTTGATCTAGTCGATTACGCACCGCTTTCAGGGTGGTCGAAATTCCCTCTTGCTGAGCTTTGTCAAGCACCTGACGGACCAGATCCGGTCGAGACTGGGCCTTCCCTAGAAGGCTCCGACGAACAAAGTTCAAGGTGGCTCGTTCTGTACCTGCACTGACCAGAGAGCAATGGTTGCGTACCACTACCGCGCCCGGCTGAAGGGCCGGCAGCGGCACCTCTTCCACCCTCAGTTCTCCAGTGCCGGTATCTTGTAATAATTGCTTCATGAATCTCTCATTCGCCCGCGCTGGGAATCCTACACTGGTTTCTCCGCCATTATGAGGAGGTAAAGCCCAAAACGGTCCCCGAGGAGCCGCACGAGCCATCGGGGATAGAGGGTCCAAACCAGCCGATACGCGAGGCCCTGGTACCTCTTGCTCGCCTTGATGGTTAGGAGATCGCCGGGACCCAATTTCGTAGTGATCCGAACGCTTTTAAACCCGAGCTTATTGAGCATGTGCTCTGCTTCGGTCACCGTATAGGCCTTCGTGCCGGGGCTTTCCAGCCGTTCATACACGCATCGCTTCGGTGTAAGCAAGGGCCGCCCTGCCAGGAGAGCATAACGGATCCAGAGCATCCAGCCAGTCCAGGAGGGGGTATGATAGATCATGACTTTCAAACGGGCTCCCTGCCTTAACACACGAAACGCCTCGGCAAGAGCCCTCTCGGTATCGGGGGTGTGGTGCATCACCCCC
>JAZFYO010000373.1:0-5489 GCA_036443615.1 Binatia bacterium
TAGGCTCGGGCGGCAGAGGAAGGCCCGGAAAATGAAGCTCCCCGGCAGAGACTAAGGCCGTGACACCCCCATGCATGTAGTGCGTGATCCAGGAAACGGCGTTCTGTGCCGGAGTGAAGTCACCAAAGGTGGGGTGTGAGTGAGAATCGACCAAACCGGGGATGGCCGTGATTCCTCGTGAGTCGACCACGGTGTCGGCCCTGTAATCAATACCCTTGCCGATGGCCCTGACCACCCCCTCTTCCACATAGATGGAGTCAGCCTGCCTCAGGGGGTTTCTTAGGTCGCCCGTGGCCAAAGCGCCAATGTTTTTGATCAGGACCGATGACATAAAACGCAAAAGAGGGAAATGGTCCCCAGCCGCCAGAGACTATACCAAACAGCATCAAAGAGAGAAAGGCACGGTCAGGTCAGCTATGCCACGTTGACAACTCTCTTTACAAGGGCAACGAGCAGAAGGGTGATGCCGAAGGTGCAGACAATTGCCGCCCCCGTCGGCAGGTCCCATTGGTATGAGAGGGCGGCACCGATCAGACTCACTCCAACACCGATTCCCCAACCCACCACTGCCACTTGGATTGCTCTGTGGCGGAGAAGGCGCCTTCGAACCTTGTTTTGCCTCCCTCACAACAGCCGCATCTGTAGTCTTTTCGCTCTCCAGTTGCTCAATTCGTTGCACCATCATCTTCATCTTTTGCTGCATCTCATGGAGCTCTTATTTTAACGACTCGATGTTATCCTGAGCCCCCCCATGGCCGGGGATAAATTCACGCAAGATAAAATCAAAACCCCCAACACGGATCTCGATCTGTTCCTTAATGAAGTCATATTTCTATCCTCTCCTAATATGTAGGGTATTCTTAATATGTTATTTTATTATTAATATGTAGTCTTAATATTAATATGTTGTTTGATTTAACCCTCCACCGACATAGAGGGAAAAGAAAAACACCAAGAACTTAAAAGGAAAAGATTCGCCTGAAGAGACTAGAGCGTTAGAGGAGCGCGAATTGTGCGAGAACTGACCGGCGGTGAGCCTAAAAAGTCGGGCTCATAAACCGAGATGAATTCTAGCCGAATGCTGGGGTGCACGAAATTAAGGTGGGCGCAGCCCCCATCTGGGTTCGGCTGGCGTGATAGCAATTACAGGCCTTGGTAACCTGCGTGGCAGTAGTCAAAAAATGGACGTGTAAAGGGATAAAAAAAACGGCTATGAAAAGAATAGCCGCAATCAGGCGGCGATACGGAAACCTCTCATCCTCAAGGGGGGAAGCAACACTCTCACCTCATTAATTTAGCAGGCGTAGTGTATCAAGTATACGCTAACCTTTGTCAGATCCTCAATCCTTCCAAAAATCAGACCCTCCACTTCTGCGCCACTTTTTCTTTGAACTCGCGATCGAAGGCGTTGACCTTCGGGAACTGCTCTATCCATTGATAGGGACGGCAGGCATCGATCAAGACACGATCGCTGATATAGCCCCTTGTGTCTCTTTCGGCCGGGGAGATAGTCGGCTCACACACCGAGGCCCAAACGTTCTTCACAATGTCGATCCCTTCCCGAGCATTGCAGCGCGTGGAAATGGCCCAAATGACTTCATAGGGATTTGTAATATCGATGTCATCGTCTACCACCACCACAAACTTACCGCCATATGCCCCTGCCCGGGCGCCCGCAGCTACCAGCAGTGCCTGTTTAGCGTGTCCCGTATAGCGTTGTTTGATTGCTATGACCGTAAAGGGACCGGGTTGTCCACCATAAACAAAGCCCCAGACCCCCTTGACATCCGGGACCCCTGCCTTTTCCAGTTGCTCCCAAAGTGTGATGGAACCGAGGGGGATCGGCAGATAGCTGTTGGGCGGTTTAAGGGGTGGAGCGCCTAGAACTATAGGATCGTTTCGGTAATAGACCCTCTTCACGGTCATCAGGGGAACGTCCCCCACGGTGGCCTCGGTATAATAGCCCGGCCACTCACCGAAGGGTCCCTCCTTGGGAAGCTCCTCGGGCCCGAGCTGGGGAATCTCTCCTTCAAGTACGACCTCGCCATTCGCAGGGATTGGCAAACCCGTTAGGGCTCCTCTAACCACCGGTATCGGCGCATCCTGCATCCAACCGGCAAATTCGTATTCGCTTGTGTCCGGCGCTAGCGGCATCTGCGATGACAGAAAGACGCTCGGCTCCTGTCCCAATGTGATGGCCACGGGAAGCGGTTTTCCCTGGGCATGGCTTCTCTCCATGGCCAGTCGCCCATGTTTCCCCTTGTTCATTTTGATCGAGACCTTGTTCTTTTCCTGGATCATCACACGATAGGTCCCGATGTTGACCTTCCCGGACTCTGGATCTCTCGTGATGATCCCGCAACCCGTCCCCAGATAGAGCCCCCCGTCCAACTCGTGCCAGATCGGGGTGGGGAACCTATGGAGGTCTACATCTTCTTCTCCCATCTGATTTTCCAATATCGGTCCGCCCTCTACCTGCTGGACAGGAACAGGCTTGAACGTCAATACCCTCTTTCTCCACGCGTGAAGAAAATCAACTCCTTTGAGGTCGACGGGGACTCCCATGACCAGGGCGGCCCTCCGACAAGTCCGAAACAGATTAGAGATAATGCGGTATCCGTGAGGGTATCCCTCGAAATCATCGAAGAGAAGCGCCGAGCCTTCCTTTTCTCCCATGAGCTCTGTTAGAGCTCCCACCTCGAGATTCAAATCCACCCCTTGAAGCCGCTGGAGCTCGCCCATCTCGTCTAGACACTGAACTAGACTCCTCATGTCCCGAACCTGTTCCACGATTTCACCTCCAATCATCTGATCCGCTTGGGGTCCAACCATACTGTCACCGGCTGAGGCTGTCAATAAGAGCACCGAGCTCGGGGCCGGTCTTATTTCCCCTTCTTTGGCTATTGAACGGATGGGTCGGGCGTGTTACTAATTTCAAATTAGTAGCAAACCAAGTTATATCGAACACGGGGTTTGAATCCCCGTGTTCGACCAATGGGGAGGGTTGCCGCTTCTCCCCTTTGGAAACCCCATCGGCTTTGTGCCCGCCTCAAGAGGCGGGGTTAACCTCAAAACTATGGCTAAGGTTTCTCGATTCGGCGTTTCCCTTGAAGAGAGTTTACTGCGCTCCTTCGACCACAGTCTTGCACAAGAGGGGTATGCCAACCGCTCAGAGGCTATTAGGGATCTCATCCGTGACCACTTGATCCAGAAGAGGATCACAGAGGGTATCGAGGAGATCGTCGGTGTGGTTACATTGCTCTACGACCACAGGACCCATCGGTTGGGCGATCTGTTGGCCGACATGCAGCACAAAGCAGAAGTCACCATTAATGCCAGTCTTCACATCCACCTCGACGAGCATAAATGTCTAGAGGTCATCGTCATCCGGGGTGAGAACCAGAAAGTCCACGGGGTAGCGGGTAGGCTCATCGCGACTAAGGGGGTGGAGAACGGCAAGCTTATTAGCACCACCCCACAGCCCTAGCAACATCTATTTTTTTGGAAGGGAGTAACACGAATTATAAAATAATAACACAACCTGGTGCCCGAGGAGTCTTGATTTAGATGCCCAGTTTGCTCCATAAGACCTCACTCCTGCTCCTGGCCCTATTCCTTGCGGGAAATGCCTGTGACAGAGCTGACCGCCAGGCCTCAGGTCCGAAAGACCAGAGACTAAGGGTGGTCACCACGGTTGCACCGATTACCAGCATTGTCGAAAACGTCGCCGGAGACAAAATCCGATTAACGGGGATTATACCTGAGGGGATGAACTCACACACGTTTGAGCCCATCCCTTCGGATATCAAAATCATCGCCGAGGCTGACCTCATCATTCTAAACGGGCTCGATCTTGAGACCCCAACGTTAAAGCTTGCCCGTGCCAACAAGAAAACGCACGCCTCCCTTGTCCTGCTCGGCAACCACACGATCACCGCTGAAGACTTTGTCTTTGATTTTAGTTTTCCCAAAGAGGGTGGGCATCCAAACCCGCATCTGTGGCTCAACCCCGAATACGTGAGGCAATACGCCACATTAGCTCGGGACGAGCTGATCCGCCTTGACCGAAAAAACGAGGCGCATTACGAAGCAAACACGGTACGCTATCTCAAGAGACTTGAGGCACTCGATCAGTCTATAGCCGAGGCGACAAAGACAATCCCGGAAAAGAATCGACGGCTGCTGACCTACCATGATTCCTGGCCGTACTTTGCGCGTCACTACGGTTTTGAGGTGATCGGCGCCGTGCAGCCATCGGATTTCTCCGACCCCAGCCCAAGGGAGGTCGCCAGGCTCATCGACCAGATAAGAATGGCGGGCGTTCCGGCAGTCTTTGGCTCCGAGGTTTTCCCCAGCCCCGTCCTTGAGCAGATCGCCAGAGAGGCCAAGACGAAGTATGTCGACAAGCTAAGGGACGATGAGCTGCCCGGTAAACCGGGAGACCCCCAACACTCCTATATCGGAATGATGCTTGAGAACATAGGAACCATAATTGAAGCACTGGGTGGCTCGAGTGAGCCATTGAAAAAAATTGACCCTGCCCCTGTATCTGGCTCTTATGCCGACTACAGGGTGAAGAAATAGGACTCCGCCTATGAGCTCAGACAGTCTCCATAACAAGGCACATGAGGAAAGCGGGAGCCTTCATCCCCACGGTGCCGCAGAGCCACCGGCATCTCTTCGCTCTAATATCCCTGTGGTCGAGCTCTCCCATGTCACCAGCGATTATGGGTACAGTCCCGCGATTCAAGATGTTTCTCTCAAGTTCTGGCCGGGTCAGTTCGTCGCCGTGGTGGGCCCCAATGGAGGGGGAAAGACATCTCTGTTGCGGACCATACTGGGCATGCTCCGCCCTTCTGAGGGTCAGGTTAGGCTAAGAGGCGTGGAGCTTGGGGGGGGCGCCCTGGAGAAAATCGGCTATGTCCCACAGCTGGCGACCATCGACTGGAACTTTCCGATTACCGTGGAAGAGGTCATCCTGATGGGCCTCTTCCGCAAGAACCACTGGCTGCGGCGAACGAGGAGAGAAGATCAGGAAAAGCTCGAGAGGGTAATGGAGCGGTTGAACCTCACCGGTCTGGGCAAGCGCCACATTGGGGAACTCTCCGGTGGGCAGCAACAGGCTGTCTTCCTTGGCCGTGCCCTGTTGGGAGAACCAGAGCTTATTTTGCTAGACGAGCCCACCGCAGGGCTCGATATTCGGTCGCGTGACTATGTCGTCCATTTCCTCCACGAGATCAATCACCGGGGGGTTGCGATCGTGATCACCTCCCACGACCTTAACTGGGTAGCCGCCCACCTCCCCTGGGTGATCTGCTTAAACCGTCGCGTCATTGCTGAGGGGTCACCGCAAGAGGTCTTGACCTCCTCGGTCCTGCGAGAAACCTATAGAGGGGAAATCGTCGTTTTCCAGCACGACGGCATGATCATGATTGGAGAACGCCCCCACACTGCAAGCCCATAGGCCCATGACCTTCTGGCTCCCCTTA
>JAZFYO010000374.1:0-2574 GCA_036443615.1 Binatia bacterium
CGCGCCTATATTATACGATACATCATGAACAACTGGCGGATGGTCAAGATCGGGACAACACAGGCGCAGCGGAAGCTTTTTTTCAATCTGCAAAAGGAAAAGGAAAAACTGGAGGCGGAGGGATTTAGTCCTGGGACGAAGCTCCTGGCGCAGCGCCTGGACGTGAAGGAGAGGGAGATTGTGGAGATGGACCAGCGTCTTTCGAATAGGGATCTCTCCACGGAGATGCCCGTAGGAGATGAGGATAAGGTGACCCTACTCCACTTTCTGGCCGATGACAGTCAAACGCCAGAGGAGCAGTTGGCGGAGTTCGAGTATCGCAAGGTTTTGAAGGAGAAGATGGAGCGGTTTGCTGAGAATCTTAAGGATAAAGAGTTAGCAATCTTCCAACAGCGCCTGTTAACTGACCAACCGCTCACCCTAAGAGAGATCGGGGAGAAGTACAGTATCAGCCGTGAACGGGTACGGCAGATTGAGGAGAGGGTGAAGAAGAAACTCCGGGCCTATCTCGCCAAGGAGTTTAAGGACATGAAGGATGCCATGGCCGACGCCGGATAGCCTGTCCACCAATCACATCGCATACAGTCAGCGATCAATAGTCATTCGTCAATCGTCCTTCCTCCCTTTCCCAGCGGGGAACCCCTTCTGAATGAGCGAGTAGGGCCCTGAGATCTTGCGGCATTGACAAATTACGATTGACCATTGACCAATTACCAGCTTGAAACCAGAGGGGGAGTCTGATAGCAAATCAGAAAAGAGTTGGGAGGAAAAATCGGTATGCGCTTTGAGAATGAGATAGCACTCTCTGTTCCCAGGGAAAAGGTATGGCAGTTTCTTTGGGACGTTGACAGCTTCATTACCTGCGTCCCTGGTTGTAAAGATGCCAAGACAGTGGAGGAGGGGAAAATCTACACCGCCACCATGGTGGAGAAGGTGGGACCCTTTCGGGTAGAGTTCCCGATCCGAATCGAGGTCGAGCAGAGTGAGCCGATCTCAACCATCAAGGCGCGGGCCTCCGGGAGTGATAACAGGATAGGAAGTCACATGAAGGTAAACCTGGAGGTTAACTTGAATGAAAACGGCACCGGAACTCTCCTCTCCTTCGTGGTATCGGTGGATATCCTGGGAAAACTGGCCACCTTGGGCCACAGCATGATCAAGCGTAAAGCAGACCAGGTCATGGCGGAGTTCATCGGATCTGTGAAAAAGCGTCTCGAAGGGGATTCGTAACGTGTTGCGACGATTCCGTTTGGAGGAGCCGGAGACCGTCAAGGAAGCCTCAGATCTTCTCGGCCAGTATGGGGAGTCCGCAAGGGTCTATGCTGGTGGAACAGAACTGCTCTTGGCCATGAAGGAGGGGCTTCTCCGCTATAAGCGCCTTATCAATATCAAGAGAATCCCGGGATTGAATGAGGCTAAGCTTGAGAACGGAGAGGTCCATATTGGCGCCCTGTCCACACACCGCCAACTTGAGAGTTCATCTTTTCTCCGGGAACGCCTGCCCGCTTTCGTCCAGATGGAGCAAAACGTCGCCAATCTCAGGGTTCGGGAGGTTGGCACCCTTGGAGGAAATCTCACTTTTGCCGAACCCCACGCCGACCCGGGAACTCTCCTCATAGTGTTGGGGGCAAGATTGGTTGCTCGGAATGCATCCTCCGCGCGGGAGATTCCCATGGAAGAGTACTTTGTGGACGCCTACGAAGTCTGTTTGAAGGAAGATGAGGTTCTCACCGAGGTTCGTGTGCCGCTTCCACCCGCGCGATGCGGGGTTCGATACCTCAAATTCGGTCATCTGGAGCGCCCCAGCGTGGGTGTGGCACTCCTTCTTGTCTGGGACGAGGGCGGGGGTTCGATTGAGAAGGCGCGGGTGGCTGTAGGATGCCTAGGCCCCAAGTGCCGTCGGATAGAAGAGGCCGAGGGGATCCTCACAGGCAAGAGCTTTGAGGAGGCCTCTAAGCTTATTGGTAAGGCCGGAGAGCTCGCTAGTCGCGCCTCTGATGCTATAAGCGATCTCCACGGATCGGCTGATTATAAGGAACATATTGTTCAGGTGCTTTTGAAAAGGGCATTTAATCAGATCTATGAACAAATCCTGTCGGAGAGGAAGGGCGGAAAAGTTTCCCATGCCTAGCTCAACGTTAAAACGCGGGGAACAAATCATTCCCGTCAATTTTACCGTAAATGGAACGCTCCATGAGATTGATGTTGAACCCCATGAGCTTTTGCTCGACGTCGTCCGTAATCGCCTAGGCCTGACAGGTGCCAAGAGGTCCTGTGATGTCCAGGTCTGCGGGACCTGCACCCTGCTCTTGGATGGCCGTCCTGTGAGCTCTTGCACCTTACTGGCCCTTGAGGCGAGGGACCGCGAGATCTTAACCATAGAGGGGGTCGCTCAGGACGGAAAGCTTCACCCCCTGCAGCAGGCGTTCATCGAGTTCGGTGGTCTTCAGTGCGGTTTTTGCACCCCCGGGATGATTCTAACGGCCAAGACGCTTCTCGACGAAAATGCGAGTCCGACCGAGGAGGAAATCATCCAGTATATGCAAGGGAATCTCTGCCGCTGCACGGGATACA
>JAZFYO010000375.1:0-7849 GCA_036443615.1 Binatia bacterium
ATTCCGTGCAGGTCCTCCCACTACCTCTCGAACCTACAGGGGATTACGGCAAGGGCTGCGCGAGCTTGGGTATGTTGAAGGACAGAACCTTGTTATTGAATACCGTTGGGCAGAAGGTAAGCGCGAACGGCTTCCCGACCTAGCTCGCGAACTGGTACGGCTCAAAGTTGATGTCATTGTCACCTCGCCATCGCGGTCAGCGATTCGTGCTGCAAAGCGGGCAACCCGCACGATCCCTATCGTCATGGCGGGCGTCAATGTTGATCCTGTTGAAGCTGGATTTGTCGTCAGCCTCGCAAGGCCCGGTGGCAACATTACGGGGCTGACTCAGCTTGCTTCGAGGTTACACGCAAAAAGGCTGGAGCTACTCAAAGAGGCGTTTCCAGGAATTTCCCGTGTGGCTATCCTCTGGCCTCCGCCACAACGAAAACAAGCCAGGAAAGAAGTCGAGGCCGCGGGACAGGCTTTGGGTATCCAGATCCAATCGCTTGATGTAGGAACACGTTTGGACGAGCTCGAGAGCGCCTTCTCTGGAATCAGTCGGGAGCGCCCTGATGGACTTTTAGTTGGATTATCGGCGGTCATCAACCGTCATCGAGCACGGATCGCTGAGTTCACGGCCAAGAGAGGGCTGCCTACGATATACGCCCAGAGTCGATTTGTGGATGCTGGTGGGCTCATGTCCTACGGGGTGAAAGTTCCTGACTTGTTCCGCCGAGCCGCCACTTATGTAGACAAGATCCTCAAGGGCGCGAAGCCGGCAGATCTTCCTGTCGAGCAGCCGACGAAGTTTGAATTGGTTATCAACTTGAAGACCGCCAAGAAGCTTGGCCTGACGATCCCACTTCAGTTTCTCGCGCGGGCGAATAAAGTGATCAAGTGAGATGGATCTACTGGATAGGACGCATGTGATCAGCGGCGGTCCACATCGGCCCGCCGTTTTTCTTTGTGCAAGGACCCGTAGGACGCATTTGGCAATAGAGTCGAAAGAGGATTGCTCGAGGTCCTTCTGTTCTGCTAATGGGTTCAGGAATGAACTAGCGCAGGGTGACGTGCAGAGACAAAAATTCTGGCTCTGATTGGAGGCTTGGATGGCAGAGAAGAGGGCGGGTAGTTTTCGAGTGCTGGTTTTGGATGACTACGAGGGACTAGCCCATATGGTTCCCTCGTACGAAAAACTGAAGGTGCGGGCCGATCTCACCGTGTTGCAAAAGAGGCTTGAAACAGAGTCGGAGCTTGGACAGGCCCTTAAGGACGTCCACGCCATTGTTCTTGTGCGGGAGCGCACCCGGTTCGGCGAGAGGGAGTTTTCCCTTGCCCCTTCGCTTGAACTCATCTCGCAGATAGGACAGAGCTTTTCCCATCTCGACCTTGCGGCCGCAACACGCCGCGGCATCGTTGTGACCGGGACTCCAGGCGACTCGGGAGTTTCTACAATAGAGTTGACGTTGGCGCTGATGTTGGCGGTGATCCGGAGAATTCCCGAGGTCGACCGGGGTATGCATCAGGGCGGTTGGCCCGGCATCCCGGGGCGGATCCTGGAGGGAAAAACAATCGGTATCGTCGGGCTGGGGCGTATCGGGAGAGAGGTTGCGCGCCTCGCTCAGGCATTTAACACCAGGGTCCTGGCCAGCGGCAAGACGCTGACCGAGGAGAGGGCACGCCAGGCCGGGGTAAGCCGGGTATCTCTCGAAAGCCTGCTCAGGGAATCCGATGTCGTCACCATCCATGCCCGCCTGAGCCAGGAGACAAGGGGACTGATTGGGGAAAAAGAGTTCTCGCTGATGAAGCCGGGTGCGATACTGATCAACACCGCAAGAGGGCCCGTCGTTTCGCAGGCAGCACTGATCCATGCCCTGGAGACAGGAAAACTAGGGGGTGCAGGGCTCGATGTGTACGATGAGGAGCCTCTCCCGGATAATCATCCCCTGCGCCGTTTTGAGAACGTGGTGCTACTCTCCCACCGAGGATACGGGGTAGTCGAGGTTCTCTGCGAGCGCTATGAACGGGCTATAGTCAATATACTGAGCTTCCTGGACGGAAAACCGACAAACCTTCTCAATCCGGAAGTCCAAGGTCACTGAGGAAAATTTGAGTCTCAGGGTTTCTAACGCTTTAC
The DNA here is from genome assembly GCA_036443615.1 of Binatia bacterium. Taxonomy (GTDB): domain Bacteria; phylum Desulfobacterota; class Binatia; order UBA9968; family CAXXLF01; genus JACZXR01. Next base: position 2,120 of record JAZFYO010000375.1, read on the forward strand.
GAACCTGGCCGTATATTCCGGACCGGGACGGGCGGGGTTTTGTGGAATAACCGGTTCTATTCCTCCATGGGTCCAGCGCGCGAGGGAAAATAAGGCACTCACTGTATCAGGTGGACAGTTGTAAGGGGGTCCACCCGTCCCAGGTACTTCCATATAGACTCCCAGCAATTGGCCTCCCGGCTTGAGGGTGCGGTGAGCGAGGGCTTCGTATTCGGTGTGAAGGGAAGGGTCAAGGGAACACAGGCATGTCTGCTCTAGAAACACGTCGAAGGCGTTGTCGCAGGCTGGCGGTAGTTCAAAGATATCCTTGTGCTGCACCTCGATGTCGAGGTGGCACTCCCGTGCTGACTTGCGCAGATAGTCCAGTGGCTCCACCATCAAGTCAACGGCCGTGACCCCATAGCCTCGTTCTGCCAGATAGATCGCCTCATGCCCCCGACCGCAACAGGGGATGAGCACCTTACCCGTCGGGGGGAAATACCGGTCGACGAGCCCGCGCACCGGTGCGCTGGGCCCTCCCAGATCCCAAGGGATATGACCTGTCCGGTATCGGGACTCCCAAAATGAACGATTGGATCTGTCTTGGGACAATTTTTTACAGAGGACTTAATCGAGCTCTTTGATGAAATCCGATAGACGTTCGCCGATCATGATTGACGTAAGGTTCGTGTTGGCGTGGGTTACGGTCGGCATGATCGAGGCATCGCCGACCCATAGGTTTGACAACCCATTCACGCGCAGATGCTGATCCACGACGGAAAGCTTGTTGGAGGCAGTCCCCATCATACAGGTCCCGACTCCGTGGTGATAGCTGTCGAAAGTGGAACGAGCGAACTTTGCCCAATCTTCCCCCGGAGGCGGCTGCAGCAGCGGTCCATAGTATTCTTCCATCGATTTGTCCTGAACGAGCTCGGTAATGAATTTCATGATTGAAACCATGGCGTTGATATCTCCGGGGTCTTCGAGCATCCGTGATTCGACGCCCGGCAGCTCATGAGGATCCGGACTATTTAGGAAGACCCGACCGCGGGATCTTTGCTCCAGCAGGTGGGCCGATATAGGCATCATCGGTTTGACACCTTGAAGCTGAGTGGGTGGGCGCATGAAGACGTGGAAGTCCGCGCACCTCCGACTCGGATCACTCTTTACGATCAACCTGAAGCGCGGAACCACCCAATCCGTCTGAAAACCCTTAGTACCTTCGAAGGTCATATAGACGACCGGATGGTCCTGATAGTTCTCTCCAATTCCGTCCAACCGATGGATCACCCGAATACCGTGGCGCTCGAGCTGCGATGGAGGGCCAACGCCGGAGAGCATGAGAATCTGCGGGGTGTGGTAGACGCCGGCGCTCAACACAATTTGATCACCCAGCGCCGAATGAACCTCTCCATCTTTCTCGTAACGGACCCCCTCGGCTCTGGAGGCGGAAATCTGTAACGAGGTGACACAAGCCTCGGCGACGATGCGCAGATTGGACCGAGATCGCGCAGGCTCTATATAAGCCACCGTGGTCGACTGACGTTTCCCGTCCTTGATGGTATAAGGCGAGAGGCAGACTCCGAGGGGATCCGGGACATTTGCATCGGGAATTTGCTTAAGCCCCATCCTTACCGCTCTATCCATAAACGCCTGGACTGGATCGGAAGCGGGCATGTTGAAGGTATAAGGTCGCTTTACGTAGAGGGGTCCGTCCCGGCCGTGGAGCGGGCTGTCTGGAAAGTCCTGGTCGGACTCAATCCGTTTCAGTACCGGGAGCACTTTCTCCCAGGGCCACTCGGAGTTACCGAGCTCGACCCAGGTGTCGAAATCTGCCTTCAGCGGGCGAACGGCGGACATCGCATTGACAGAAGAGCCTCCCCCCAAGATCCGTCCCGAGAGTGCGTAGTAAATGCTTCCATCTACCTCGCGTTTCTCGGGATACATATCTATATACGGGCTCTCCAAGAGCAGTTGGGCCTGTTTCGATGCGTCGGCGACCAACTCCGGAAGGGGCTGTGGATCAGGGCCGGCTTCGAGCAAAAGCACTTTCCTTCTTGGATCCTCAGAAAGCCGGGCGGCAGCAGCCGAGCCCGCAGAGCCACCGCCAACGATGATCACGTCGTAACGATCTGGCATAGCAATCCCTTAGTAGATATGTCTTCTCGCTGCAAGGGTAAGGAATCTAATGAGAAGATTCGTTCCCCGAGCAAAATCATGGAAGGTGCGCTTTCAAGGGACCCTACACGGCAGTCTCATTATCCTCAAGTTTCATTCGCAATCGCTTGGTAAATTCCTCCAGGAGCAGAGAGGAGGTGGCCCGCATGACCATATCGCCGAGGATAGCGATCCTCCCCTTGATCTCCACGTCGGCACGGTAGCTTAATTCTGTGCGGCCTTCGATGGGTTGCTTCAATGTCGCAGTCACGTTGGAGCTGATCTTGCTCCCGGTGATGGAATCCGTGCCTTCGACACGGACTATCAGTTCCGTCGGCGGCGTGCTCTCCACAATGGTTGAGCGGAACACAAACTTGCCGGAGATGGGACCGACCGTTGCACCTATGATCCCATCGAAGCTGCGATCATCGATTTTCGTCACGCTTTCCAGCCCGGGCATGATTGAGGTAAACTGATCGATGTCCAGCAGAAAATCCCAGGTCTTCGTTACCGGAACTGCCAGTTCGATTTTTCCTTCAAATAGCATCCCCTTATCCCTATATAATGTGCCCGCGGCAAGCCGCGGGGTATTCTAATTGTCAATCCGGTCTTATCCGAACCCCACCCCCTGCTTCGTCAGGAAGACTGGGTTTCAGGAAAGACCGAAAGACCTCTAGATCCATTTTTGAGTCCTGGTTGAGCGAACACCAACGATAAGCTTCCGAGTATAGTCGAACTGTCGGATGAAATTCGTGCAAGGTTGGCACAAGGTCCCGTAGGGTGTCATACCACGCCCGCCTTTCGTCCCGGTCGGGTGGGTCATTGTCCTCTGCAGCTATTTGCCGGCACAGGTCCAGCCATTGGGCAATCGAGAAACCCACTTTCAACTCTGGGGGATAGGCGCCGAGAGTTGCCATGCGGGGCCGCGTAAAGTGTTGGCTCTCGTCGAACTCTACGATAAAGCCCGGGTCGGGAAGGTAATAATCACAGGGAGGCATCTGGTCGGTTCGGATAAAGTTGCTGTATCCCCTTAGCTGCTGAAGGATCTCCGATATACGCTCCAGTGCGTCTCCAACGGTGGTGCCCCGGTAATGGTCCGGCTTGGTCGGCCAAGGGAAAGAATAGTTGACCAGACTCTCCCCGTAAACGGCGGTCAGTAGCTGGCGCATTCGCTCTTTGCAGTTTCGGCACCTCGGGGAGTGGGAAGGAGTAGAGCTCATAGTCCCATCCTTTACCATATTACCCGAGAAAGGGCATCGGGGTTGAGCTGGATTGTGAATTTAATGCGGGCGGTGGTAGTTGGCTCGGGTGAGCTCTCGGAGGAAAGGAAGGCGGTTTATTATTCTGGCGCCTTTCGCGGACTGCGCCAACGCAGGATTATAACGATCAAGGCGGCCAGGGTGGTCATCCAGGCAAACCAATCCCCGAAGCGGACGTAGAGGGTTCGACCCTCCATCAAAGGGACCTCTACGATAAGCACCCCGGAAGAAAAAACGGGGAGGCTTGCGAGAATTTCTCCCCTTGGATTGATCACAGTGGTCACGCCCGTGTTTGTGGCCCGTACCAGGGTGCGACGTGTCTCGATGGCACGCCATTTAGCCAGGCGAGCGTGCTGCCATGGGGCGACTGTGTTGCCGAACCACGCGTCGTTGGTGAGGTTGACCAGAAGGTTTGCGCCGCTCTCGGACACAAACCTGCGCGCTAATCGGGGCATCAGGTCCTCGTAGCAAATGAGCGGAGCCAACTTGATTGTTGGAGAGATGTCCAGCGTGCGTGGCCCAACACCAGGGGTAAAGCCGCCGATGGGTGGCATCCCGGGAAGCTTAGAGAGAACGACCGAGAATGGGATGTATTCTCCAAAGGCGAGAAGGATCTGTTTATGATAGCGGCCCAAGATACGGCCCTTGGCATCCGCCAAGAATGCACTGTTGAAGAAATTATCGGGCCTGAAGGGGTTCCCGCGAAAACTCCTTACCCCAAAAACAAAGAAAGAGTTCTCAGACGCCGGCCAAGCTAAATCCTCTGGCGCAAGCTGTTTTAGGTCCTCCGGAATAAAGGCATTGACCGCCGATTCGGGCCAGATGACTAGGGTTACCCCCTGGGTCTTTCTGGTCAGCTCTTTGTAAGACTCCAGATTACTCTCCATGTAGGCGATGTCTCCCTTTTTGCGAATGCTGATGTTTCCCTGCACCGCGGCCAGGGTCAGGGAATCGGCGCTTTTTATCCTGGCGGATATCGCCCTCAGTTGGAAATGTCCGTAGAAGAGAACGCCGACAAGAGCCACGGCCACTACGACGGCTTCGCGCACGGGAAATTTCCTGTCGCCTGGTGGAGCGAGGAGGGCTTCAGCGATTTTGAAAAGGACAGTGTTGGCCCACACCAGTAGAAAACTTGTACCGTAGGGTCCTACAAGATCCGCCGACTGGATGAGAGAGAGAAGGGTGGCCTGACTGTTGGCCAGATGCCAAGGAAAGAGCAAGGGAAACCAGAACTCGATGGTGACCCAAAAAAGAGGTGGAAATAGGCTGAGGGGGCCAAAGCCAAATCGGTGTACAAACAGGGAGAAGAATGCCAGCGCAAGTCCAGAATAAAGCGAGAATAGCAAAAAGATGAAGGCGCTTACACCATAGGAAAAACCACCGAAAACACTGATGGTATAGTTCAACCAATAAAACCCCACCATGCTGGTCGTGGCTCCCATGGCCCAGCCAAAGAGGAAGGCCTTTCCATGGCCTGCGGACCGGCGATGCACCCATAACAGAGGAATAAGAGCACCCCAGGCCAACAGATAGAGGGGAGGGTAAAGAAATGGTGCGGCGAGAAGAATTCCACCGAAGATCGAACTAAGGAGATTCACAAGCATCATCAGCTAACCCTGATCCGACAAGATTATCAAGCGATTTGCGATCCTAGGCTGATTTTGCAGGACTTGCTGCAGAATTGATCGTAGCTGTCTAAGCATACCAAAGGTGGTTTGCCGACAAATGGGACAATCAGCTCTTCACTGCGATCCGATAAAGGATGACTTCGTGGGATGGATTATGTCGGATCGGGGCTAACTGCTTTTATCATAGAAGTCTTCGATTAGAACAGAAATATCCCTTTTTAGCTGAATCCTAAGCAGGTCACCCTCTCCTACGATCTCATGTGAAAATCTCGGGTTACATTGCCACGTCAGGGCTGCCCCAGAATGGGACCTGTTGAGCCCTTGACATCAAAACTGTCTAGATATAGATAGTCAAGGCTTAAAGTATCGACTCCAAAAGATCGGCAGCAATGGAGGATTAGTAATGAGGCAGAAACTAAAGTTACCGATTTCGCTAGCCAGCATTGCCTTGGTACTCCTCATGGCAAGCTACGTCTGGGCCGAGTCCCTACTTGGCGAAGGATTCGAAAAGTTTTTCAAAGAAAGAGTTCGCTTCAGCGGCTTTGCCGAGAACGTAACAGGGCTCGCGGTCGGAAAGGGTAGTAGGTTCTTTAACACCTCCAATCGCTTCGTCATGAACCGCTCAACTTTTCAGCCGGAGACCAATATAAATTTCGGGCGCAAGGTTAAGTTTTTTATCTCGTGGAGATTCGTCCTCGAGCCCCGTT